>CACYDY010000293.1 GCA_902773245.1 uncultured Ruminococcus sp. | reverse complement strand
CAAGAACCGTAAAAATCCCCAGTACACAAAAAGATATAATATTCATCTAAAACTACAACCCAAATAAAGATTTTACTGTCGTGAACAGTGAGCTAACCTGCTGCACCACCATTGTTAACACTAAAATAAGTCCTACCAATGATGTCATCATTGCCTGATCATCTCTTCCCGCTCGTGTCAGAACTTGGTTCAGCACCGCAACAATTATACCTATCGCCGCAATTTTGAATAGCAAATCGATGTCCATTATTAACTTCCCCTCTTTTGTATTATTACAATAATATTATTACTAACGCTATACCAACATAAATTGATACCGTAAAATATACTTTTGAGTTTTTATTATTGTTTATAATGGCGTTCTCAATATGATAATCCAGTTTTTCGATGGAATTGTCAAGAAACAAAATCTGATTTTCCGCATCGCTCGTCCCGATTTGACTAATAATTGAAATTAATAGATTTTTTTCTTCATTTGACATAATATCAACCATTTTCCAATTATTCAACCCAAGCTCCACACTCTCAACAGGAGTCAGACCGCTTTTTAGATTATTACAAATCCGATTAGTCAGCTCGCAGATATTGCTGTCGGTAACCGACAACATCATTTCTGTCAGATTTGGCATACTGTAGCTGATCTCTGTTTTGAACTGCTGAAACATGGATTTGACTGATTTTAGTATTATTATCCGCATGGACATATTTTTTCTGAACAAAAATCCAAGAGAAAACGCACATATCAGTATTAGAAAAAGGCCAAAGTATTTAATCAAGAGTTATATCCTCCATGCTGTATATTTTATCTATCGTTCCAAATGACTTGTTCTTTAAAAATACTATTTTACCAAAGGCTCTCGTTTTAAGGAGTTTGATGATTGACGGATTCTTTAAAGAATTTGACAGTGTATCTCCATGTACGGTTGCTATGAGCTTGACGCCGTAATTTAATGAATATACTACGCTGTCTGCATCTTCTCCCGTTAATTCGTCACAGAGAATATATTCCGGCGACATTGTTCTGATTGCCTGAATAATTGCTATGCTTTTTGGATAACCATTATAAACATCACAGAACCCGACATCAAATATACTTTGTCCGTTAAAAGTCGACGTTATCTCTGAACGCTCGTCGACAACCACTGTCTTTTTGCAGCGCTTTGTTGACAAGCTTCTCGACAAATCCCTTAAAAGCGTTGTCTTTCCCGTTGACGGAACTCCGCATATCAACACGCCTTCGGTGAAATCCACTCTTTTAAGCAATTCATCGGAACAGCCCAAATACTCCTTTGCTATACGAATATTCAAGCTCGTAATATCGACCACTGACTTGATTGAGTTATCTTTTCTGACTGCACTGCCGCAGATACCTATTCTATGCCCTCCACAAACGGTTATAAAGCCGTTATTGATGTCGCTTTGGTGTTTATATATCGAATACTCACAAAGCCGGGAAAACGCATTTTTCAGCTCACCTGACGCAACCGTTAAATATGCCGTATTTCCACAGGCATTTTCAAGCTTCTCTGCTTTGGAATTATTGACAACATACGCATCATTATTTATGTAAACAACGACAGGTCTGTCACTTCGTATTCTGATTTCGTTAATATCCGAAGAAATTGATCCGATGGAATTATAAAATTCATTTCCGAAGCATTTTAGCACAGGTTCAAGACTTTTGTTCATTTTATCACTTCCGTTTATTTTATTTATATGCTTTCGAAAACAAAAAAAGAACAGAAAAACGTAATCTTTTTCTGCTCTTTTAATTTATATAACACTGTTTATTTTATCATTTCCAGAAGCTGCTCTTCGGTTATTACCGTTATTCCCAAGGTTTGTGCCTTTGTCAGTTTACTTCCGGCTTCTTCTCCTGCGAGAACGTAGTCTGTTTTCTTTGACACACTTGAAGTGACCTTACCGCCGTTATCTGTTATTATTTTTGAAGCTTCACTCCGTTTAAGCGTCGGTAGAGTTCCTGTCAAAACGAAAGTCTTGCCCAAGAATATATCATTGCTGCGTTCAATTACAGTTTCGGTCAGCTTCAATCCAATGCTCTTAAACTGATCGATCAATTCGTGCGTTTTGGGCAGACTGAAATAATTAACTACACTTTCTGCCATAGCATTTCCGATACCGCTGATTTCAACTATGGAATCTATATCAGCACTCATAAGTTTATCTATTGTGTTAAATTTGTCACACAGCAATTTGGCTGCTTTTTGACCTACCAATCTGATTCCAAGTCCTGTCACAAGTCTGCTCAGCTCATTTTGTTTAGATTTCTCAACGGCATTTACTATATTTGAAGCAGACTGATCACCCATTCTTTCAAGAGGACTGATATCAGATGTTTTTAATTTATACAAATCGGCAGGCGAATTAACCAATCCGTTGGATACAAGCAGTTCGAGTACCGCAGGTCCCAGTCCGTCGATATCCATTGCGTCCCTCGACACAAAGTGTATAAGATTTCTCATGAGCTGAGCCGGACAGGCAGTATTGCTGCACCTGACATGGGCGTCGCCCTCTTCACGGCTTACGGGAGAACCGCACGACGGACATACTTTCGGCATTTCAAACGGAACAGTATTAACACCTCGTTCCTTCAAAGCAACAACCTCGGGAATTATTTCTCCGGCTTTTCTCAGAATGACCCTATCACCGACTCTGATATCTTTTTCTTTGATAAAATCCTCATTATGAAGCGTTGCCCTGCTTACGGTCGTTCCTGCAAGAAGAATAGGTTCAAAAATACCGGTTGGCGTCAACACACCGGTTCTTCCTACATTGATTTCAACGGCTTTGAGAACAGTTTCTTTTTCCTCGGGCGGGTATTTGTACGCCTCTGCCCAACGGGGGAATTTTGCGGTGCTTCCTAACTCTTCTCGTTCTGAAAGCGAGTCAACCTTAACTACGGCACCGTCTATGGGAAAATCAAAATCTCCCCGTGAATTTCCTATTCTTTCAATTTCATTGATCACATCTTCGATATTACTGTACCTGTTATAAAACGGTGCGATCGGAAAACCGAGCTGACCCAAAAAGTCAATGGACTCCTTGTGGCTGTTAAGACTTACACCTTCAATTTGTTGTATATTAAACATAAAAATATCAAGATTTCTTTGTGCAGTTATTTTTGAATCCTTTTGACGAAGTGAACCTGCGGCAGCATT
>CACYDY010000292.1 GCA_902773245.1 uncultured Ruminococcus sp. | reverse complement strand
CCGCAGGCAATGCCGCCATACTTATTGTAACAATTAAGTAGGCTTCCGCTCAACGGCTGCCTACTAAAATCATACATTAGCTTGGGGCGGCCACACGGCGCAGGCAATGCTGTCATAGATAGTGTAACGGTAAGTTGGCTTCCTCTCGGCAGCAGCTCACCGGAATTATACACTTGGTTTATTCGTCACAAAACCTGCCGAATTTGAAATAATATTCATAAATATTGCATATAAGCATTTGTTTTTCGAAAAAATCGAATAAATATGCAAAAAAGACTTGATTTTTTGCATAAATGGTGTATAATTATTACATCACATTCTTGCAGATCAAAAAATTAAATAAAATCGGAGGAACAAAAAATGGCTAAAAAAGAAATTAAAAAAGTAGTTCTCGCTTATTCGGGCGGACTTGATACATCTATCATCATTCCGTGGCTTAAAGAAAACTATAATAACTGTGAGGTTATCGCAGTCAGCGGTGACGTAGGACAGGGTACGGAGCTTGAGGGCCTTGAAGAAAAGGCGATCGCAACAGGAGCTTCAAAGCTTTATATTGAGGATCTCAACAAAGAGTTTGTAGAAGATTATATCTGGCCTACACTGAAAGCAGGCGCAGTTTATGAAAACAAGTATCTTCTCGGAACCTCATTTGCAAGACCTATCATCGCAAAGAGAATTGTAGAAATCGCCAAAGCCGAGGGCGCAGACGCTATCTGCCACGGCTGCACCGGTAAAGGAAACGATCAGGTTCGTTTTGAGCTTACAATCAAGGCGTTCGCTCCCGACATGGAGATAATTGCGCCTTGGAGAACATGGGAGTTCAAGTCAAGAGAAGAGGAGATCGCTTATGCCGAGGCTAAGAACATTCCTCTCAAGATCAACAGAGAAACAAACTACTCAAAGGATAAGAACCTTTGGCACCTTTCTCACGAGGGACTTGATCTTGAAGATCCCGCAAACGAGCCTACCTACAACAAAGAAGGATTCTTGGAGCTTGGAGTTTCTCCCGAGCAGGCGCCCGATCAGCCGACATATGTAACAATTTCTTTTGAAAAGGGTATTCCCGTTGCAGTAGACGGCGAGAAGCTTGAAGCTGTTGATATTGTTAAGAAGCTCAACAAGCTTGGCGGCGAGAACGGTATCGGTATCGTTGATATGGTTGAGAACCGTCTTGTCGGCATGAAGGCAAGAGGCGTATATGAAACCCCGGGCGGAACTATCCTTTATGCCGCTCACGCAAAGCTTGAGGAGATCTGCCTTGACAGAGATACTCTCCACTACAAGCAGAACGTTGCAAACCGTTTTGCCGAGCTTGTATACTTTGGTCAGTGGTTCACTCCGCTTCGCGAAGCTCTCTCTGCGTTCGTAGACAAAACTCAGGAAACCGTTACGGGCGATGTTAAATTCAAGCTTTACAAGGGCAACATTATTGATGCAGGCGTAACCTCTGAGTATTCTCTCTATGACGAAGAGGTTGCAACATTCGATGCAGACGAGGTTTACGATCAGAATGATTCCGCAGGATTTATCAATCTCTTCGGTTTGCCGATCAAGGTTCAGGCAAAGAAAAAGGGTTATTAATAATTACTGAATAGAAATATATTGACATAATCCAACGTTGTGTGGGAGGGTGTTTTCACCCTCCCGTAAAGCGTTTTATAGGAACAGTGTTTTTACGGGAAAATGCTCCGTGAATTCAACAACAAATTACTTTTTTGATCAAAAATGAGGTGAAAATATGCAGCTGTGGAAAGGCAGATTTCAAAAGGCTCTGAGTAAAACTACAAACGATTTTAATTCTTCGATTTCGTTCGACAGCAGAATGTATAAGGAGGATATCGAAGGAAGCATTGCGCATTCAGCAATGCTCGGAAAATGCGGAATAATATCCCAAGATGATGCAGACGCTATCGGTGAGGGTCTTAAGGGTATACTTGCCGATATCGAAAGCGGAAAGCTTGCGATCGACCCCGAAGCAGAGGATATACATACATTCATTGAAGGAGAACTGACCGCGCGTCTTGGCGATACCGGAAAAAGACTTCACACTGCAAGAAGCAGAAACGATCAGGTTGCCGTTGATATAAAGCTGTATCTTAAAAAGCAGTGTGACGAGGCTGCAAAGCTTATCGAGGAGCTTCTCGGCGTAATATGCAGCAAAGCGCAGGAACACGCCGAAACCGTAATGCCGGGATATACTCATTTGCAGAGAGCGCAGCCGATAACCTTTGGTCATCATCTTATGGCATATGCCGAAATGCTTCTTCGTGATTTGACCAGACTCAGGGACTGCAAACGCAGAATGGACGTCATGCCCCTTGGCAGCGGCGCTTTGGCATGCACGACCTATCCGATCGACAGAGAGATCACAAAAGAGCTTTTGGGCTTTGCGGACGTTACTCACAACAGCTTGGACGGTGTATCCGACAGAGATTACTGCATTGAACTTGCGTCCGTTTTGTCGATGATAATGGTTCATCTTTCAAGATTCTCCGAAGAGATCATCATGTGGTGCAGCTGGGAGTTTAAATTTGTCGAGCTTGACGATGCATTCTCAACAGGCTCGAGTATTATGCCCCAGAAGAAAAATCCTGATATTGCCGAGCTTGTCAGAGGCAAGTCGGGAAGAGTTTTCGGTGATCTTACAACTCTGCTGACTGTAATGAAAGGCATTGCGCTTGCCTATAACAAGGATATGCAGGAGGACAAGGAAGCAATTTTCGACGCTGTCGACACGGTAAAAATGTGTCTGACCGCTTTCACGCCTATGCTTGACACGATGAAGGTTATTCCGCAAAACATGAGAAAAGCGGCGGCAGGCGGCTTTATTAACGCAACCGACTGCGCAGACTATCTTGTGAAGAAAGGCTTGCCTTTCAGAGATGCCTACAAGGCTACGGGCGAGCTTGTCGCAAAGTGCATTGAGATGGGTCTTACACTCGAAACTTTGCCGATCGAAGAGTACAAAAAGGTTTGCGATACATTCGACGAGGGTGTTTACGAAGCGATCGGATTGGAAAAGTGCGCTTATGAGAGATGCCCTGTCGGAGGTCCCAGCCCGGACAACGTAAGACGTGAGGTTAAGCGTGTAAAAGAACTTTTAGACACTATAGCAAAAGACATTTAAATTGGCGGTCACTTTGGAATAAAAAATTATCAAATTAAGCAAAAATAAGTGACGTTTGCTGTAAGTTGTATTAATTTTTAAAGGAAGTAGAATATTATGATAAAAGTAGGTATTGTCGGTGCGACAGGCTATGCGGGCGCAGAGCTTGTAAGACTGATCAACAGCCACCCGAATGCCGAGGTAGCTGCCGTAAGCTCCGTTTCGTTTGAGGGAAAGAAGCTCAGCGAGGTGTATCCGTCATATTTTGGCATTAATGATATGGTTTGTGAAAATGCGGATTCCGTGGTTGAAAAGAGCGACGTTGTTTTTGCGGCTCTTCCGCACGGACTCTCTCAGGAATTGGGCGCAAAGTGCATTGAAAGAGGAAAGGCATTCATTGACTTGGGAGCGGATTTTCGTTTGGAAAGCGAGGACGAGTATCACGAGTGGTACGGCGGAGAGTTTTTGGACAAGGACTTGCACAAGCAGGCTGTTTACGGCTTGCCCGAGTTTTTCAGAGATAAGATAAAAACTACAAAGCTTATTGCAAATCCCGGCTGCTACACGACTTGTGTTCCGCTTGCGCTTGCGCCGGCTGTCGTAAACGGTCTTATCGAGATGAAAGGTATCATCGCCGACTGCAAGAGCGGCGTTACCGGAGCCGGACGAGGACTTTCACAGGGTTCTCATTACCCCGAGCTTAACGAGGGCTTTCACCCGTATAAGGTTGCAAATCACCGTCATACACCCGAAATTGAACAGACGCTTTGCAAGTTAAGCGGTCAGGATAATGTGAAGATCACGTTTGTTCCGCATCTTTTGCCGGTGAACAGAGGTATTCTCGCAACCTGCTACGCTCGCTTGAAGGACGGAGTTACAAAGGAGCAGATCAGAGCGGCTTACGAAGAGTATTATAAGGACGAGCCTTTTGTGCGTTTGCTCCCCGACGGACAGGCTGCCGATATTCATAATATCAAGTATTCAAATTACTGTGATGTGTCCGTATTTGTTGACACAAGAACAGGAACATTTATTGCAGCGTCTGCCATAGACAACATGGTAAAGGGCGCCGCAGGACAAGCTGTTCAAAATATGAACATTATATTCGGTTTGGAAGAAACAACAGGCTTGCTTATGACGCCGCCTGCATTCTGACGAATCTTATAAAGGAATGATTTACATGAATTTTATTGAAAACGGATCGGTAACATCTCCGAAAGGCTTCAAGGGCGAGGGCATTTGCGCAGGCGTGAAACCGAGCAATACAACAAAGAGAGATATTGCGGTTATTGCAAGCGATGTTATTTGCACTACGGCGGCAGTATTTACAAAGAATCTTGTTAAAAGTTCTGCGATCACAGTAACTCAAAAGCATATCGAAAACGGAAAAGCGCAGGCTGTTATTGTAAATTCGGGCAACGCAAACACCTGCAACGCAGACGGGATCGAAAAAGCAGAGAGAATGTGCGAGCTTGCGGCTGAATCCCTTAATATTGACAAAAACGAT
>CACYDY010000291.1 GCA_902773245.1 uncultured Ruminococcus sp. | reverse complement strand
GCTTGCAGGTTGTGAAGAGGTTACAGTGTTGGCGGACGCAGTATTTCCTCCGCTTGAAACTCGTGCATTACTCGGCGCTTTACTGCTCACAGTGCCTGACTTTGAAGAAGTATCCGAGCTTTTGGAGTTATTCTTCTTACTTTTTGAAGAACTGCTGCTTTTATCTTTTTCACTGTCTTTATTCTTATCTTTTTCAGAATCATTTTTACTATTGTTATCTTCTTTACTAACGGACTCCGTCGTATCTATTTGAGAATTTTCTTCAACATTCTCATCGGTATCGATTTCGTCATCTTCGTCGTATAAAACTCTCGAATATGCCGGTTCACCCTCTTGGCTGTCCTTTTTGTTTCCGCAGGCAGACAGCAAAGACACCGTCAAAAGAGATGCAAGCAGAATCACTATTGTTTTTTTCATATTCATTTATCCTTTCAGAAAAACAATTCTATACTCATTATACATCTGTAATTTTAGTACATATTAAATTTTTTGTCAATCTTTTATTAATCTATTGTGAACAGTCCGCATTTTTGGGACATTATAGCAACATTGCCCTAAAAACAAAAGGTGGATATCATAGGATACCCACCCAAATTCTATTAATCGTGATATGCCTTTACGTTCAGAATTTGTTCAGCTTTTTCAATTTGCTCCCGAGTAGGCGCAACTGCGTCTTTCAGCTGATAATCTATTCCGATTTTTTCCCATTTCGGAACACCCAAAGCATGATACGGTAAAATTTCAACCTTTTTAACCGTTTTCAAGCTTGCAATAAATTCCGACATAGCTTTCAGATCATTCTCATCGTCGGTAAGATCGGGAACAAGAACGTGTCTTATCCACATATCTTTTCCGTGATCGGAGAGCCAACGAGCCATTTCTTTTATATTGTCATTGCCTTTGCCGGTTAACTCGATATGTTTTTCCGATGTCCATTCCTTGAGATCGAGAATAACCAAATCGGTATATTTCATTAATTCTTCGAACTTAGCGATCCACTCGCCGTCACTTCTGAAAGGCTGACCTGCAGTATCTATAGCTGTGTTAACCTTTTTGGTTTTTGCTATTTTGAAAAACTCGGTAACAAAATCCATCTGCAGCAAAGGTTCTCCGCCGCTGACGGTAATGCCGCCGTTTTCTTTCCAATACTGTTTGTAGCGATAAACCTTGTCGAAAAGCTGGCTTGCAGTCCACTGGGAACCGCCGCCTGCCCACGTTTCGGGGTTATGGCAATATTTACATCTTAAAGCGCAGCCCTGCAAAAAAACGACATATCTTACTCCGGGACCGTCCACAAGCCCGAAGCTTTCGAGCGAGTGGACATTCCCTTTTATTTCGTTTTGATTGTAATTATAAGCCATACCGAAAATTATCTGTACTTATGGCAGGTACGAGCAATAACATCTTCCTGCTGCTTTCTTGTAAGGTTGATGAACTTAACAGCATAACCCGATACACGGATCGTGAAGTTAGCGTACTCTTCCTTCTCAGGATGCTCCATGCAGTCGATGAGCTTCTCGGTGCCGAATACGTTTACATTGAGGTGGTGCGCACCCTGATCAAAGTAACCGTCCATTACCTGTACAAGATTATCAATTCTTTCGCCTTCCTCGTGACCGAGAGCGTCAGGGCTGATAGTCTGAGTATTGGAGATACCGTCGAGAGCCCATGTGTAAGGAAGCTTAGCTACAGAGTTGAGCGATGCGAGAAGACCGCTCTTCTCAGCGCCGTAGCTCGGGTTAGCGCCCGGAGCAAACGGAGCGCCTGCCTTACGTCCGTCAGGTGTAGAACCTGTAGCCTCACCGTAAACAACGTTTGATGTGATCGTGAGGATAGATGTTGAAGGCTCGGAATTACGATATGTGTGATGTGTCTTAACCTTATCAATGAATGTTCTGAGCAGCCATACAGCGATCTCGTCTGCACGGTCGTCATCGTTTCCGTAACGTGGGAAGTCGCCCTCGATCTCGTAATCTGTTACGATACCGTCCTCGTTACGAACAGTCTTAACCTTAGCGTACTTAATAGCGCTGAGTGAGTCGATAACATGCGAGAATCCTGCGATACCTGTAGCAAAAGTACGGCGAACATCGGTATCGATGAGAGCCATCTCTGCAGCCTCGTAGTAGTACTTGTCATGCATGAAGTGAATGAGGTTCAATACGTTTACATAAACGTCAGCGAGCCAATCCATCATGTCGAGATACTTCTCGATAACCTCATCATAGTCAAGGTACTCGGAAGTGATCGGAGCATACTTAGGACCAACCTGCTCGAGGAGCTTCTCGTCAACACCGCCGTTGATAGCGTAGAGCAAGCACTTAGCAAGGTTAGCGCGAGCGCCGAAGAACTGGATCTCCTTACCTGTCTGAGTTGCGGATACGCAGCAGCAGATCGAGTAGTCATCGCCCCATACAGGCTTCATAACGTCATCGTTCTCATACTGGATAGAACTTGTTTTGATTGAAATATAAGCTGCATACTTCTTAAATGTTTCAGGAAGCTTTGCGGAGTAAAGAACTGTGAGGTTCGGCTCCGGGGAAGGTCCCATGTTCTCAAGCGTATGCAAGAAACGGAAGTCATTCTTTGTAACCATCGAACGGCCGTCCATACCGATACCTGCAACTTCAAGCGTAGCCCAAACCGGGTCGCCGGAGAAGAGCTGGTTGTAAGACGGAATACGAGCGAACTTAACCATACGGAACTTCATAACGAGGTGGTCGATAAGCTCCTGAGCCTGCTCCTCGGTAAGAACACCGTTGTCAATATCTCTCTGAATATAGATGTCAAGGAATGTTGAAACACGGCCTACGCTCATTGCAGCGCCGTTCTGAGTCTTGATAGCTGCAAGATAGCCGAAATAGAGCCACTGAACAGCTTCTTTAGCTGTCTTTGCAGGCTGGGAGATATCATAGCCGTAGCTTGCTGCCATAGCCTTCATGCCCTTGAGTGCAGCTATCTGCATAGCGATCTCTTCACGCTGACGAATTACATCGTCTACCATTGTTCCGTCACCGCAGTTAGCAAAATCCTTCTGCTTCTGAGTGATAAGGAAATCAATACCATAAAGAGCAACACGGCGATAGTCGCCTACGATACGGCCACGGCCGTAAGTGTCGGGCAAACCTGTTACGATGTGAGCATGACGGCACTTTTTCATCTCAGGCGTATAAGCCGAGAAAACTGCGTCACTGTGAGTGCGGCTGTACTCTGTGAAGATCTTGTGGAGCTCGGGGCTTGGTGTGTAGCCGTTAGTTGTACAAGCCTGCTCAGCCATTCTGATACCGCCGAAAGGCATGAATGCTCTCTTGAGAGGCTTATCTGTCTGCAAACCAACGATCTGCTCAAGATCCTTCATTTCCTCATTGATATAACCGGGCTTATGAGATGTGAGTGTGGAAACAATATCTGTGTCCATATCGAGAATGCCGCCCTTAGCGCGCTCTTCCTTCTGGAGCTTCTGGAGCTCGCCCCAAAGCTTGTCGGTAGCTTCGGTAGGACCTGCGAGGAACGACTGATCACCGTCATACGGTGTATAGTTCTTCTGAATAAAATCACGTACATTTACTTCTTCTTGCCAAAGGCGACCTTCAAAGCCTTCCCATTGATCAAACTTAACCATTTGCTTTTTCCTCCTTATATGGCTGTGGTGAATAGAGTCGATGGATTTTAAAAGTATGCGGTCACACGTCCCTAATCATGAACCGCCGATTTACAATAAGCACCACTAAAATCCCCCGTCTTGTTTCCCTAACAACAAGGCAAGTTTGCTGCCGTTACGAAAAAGACCCGTCAAACGAACGATCTGCTTACTGCAAAAAGCAGGAAACGCAAATCAAGCGTTCGCAGCGTGATTTTCGCACAGGCGGCATTTGAAATCCATCGTCTAATAATATAATAACATTTTTTCGTAAAAAATCAAGAGTTATTTTTAATTTTTTGAAAGATATTATTATTTTTTTTTTGGGAATCCTTAATTTTTGTTCTATTATACCGCAAACCGGTAAAATACTAAAAAAATACGGCTGCCGCACGTCCGCAGGCAATTGAGCCTTACTTTTTTTGCAGCGATAAGCCGGCTTCCGCTCGGCAGCTGCCCGCTAAGATCATACGCTCAAGCAAAAACGCACCGTACAAAATCTGCCAAACGGATTTGCACGGTGTGTTTTTTGTTTTAAAAGCAAATAATTATTAAATTATCAATTATCAATACTGTACGGCAGTCCTATGCTTACACGCAGCGCTTCGAGCGCATCATTGGCGCTGAGCGAGCCGTCAAAATCTACATCGGCACGGAAAAATCGGTTTTCATCATAGCTTTCCAAGCCAACCGAGCTGCGTAAGATCGACAGACTGTCGCTTGAGGAAACGTAACCGTCATTGTCAACATCGGCTAATTCCGCAAAATCGGGTACAACAAACGTATCTGGCTTATATTCGCTCAGATCGGCAGTGTTTATATCCTTTGACTTCGCTAAAGCTGCGGCAGAGCTGTTTGGTTCGCAATAAATCGTCAGATCGGATGCTCCCGTTTGAAAATAAGGATTATTGTTATGATAATCGGCGCCCGCCGGTACTCTTATTTTTGTAAGCATCGGACAGTCGGAAAACGCAGAATCATACACTTGCGCCACTCCGTCGGGGATTTCCACACTTCGGAGCGATTTGCAGCCATAAAAACAATTTCCGGGCAAAATTTTAATATTTGGTGATAAATTCACTCTTAAAAGCCGTTTGCAGCAGAAAAAGCAGTCCTCATCAACACGAACTACGCTTGGCGGCATAGTCACCTCCGTAAGCCTGCCGCAGGTTCTGAACGAAAGCTCCCCCAATTCCTCAACACCGGCGGGAACGGTATATTTTCCTGCTCTTCCTCCGGGACAAAGAACCAATTTTTTCTTATCTTTTGAAAAAACAACTCCATTGATCGAGGAATACGCCTTATTATTCAAATCTACGGAAATACTCTCAATGCTCACGTCCTGCTGAGTCTGCTCCAAATAATCCACCGTGTCGGGCAATGCGATTTTCTTGACATCAGTCCATCGGAACATACCTAAATCGACCCTCGTAATTCCGTGAGGAATGTTTAATTTGTCCGATCCTTTCGGAGGAAATGCCCAAAGGTACGTTTCTCCGTTATACTCTTTCGCAATACAGTTTCCCATTTTCTTCAAACCTGTTTTATTGTTGTCATCAATGACAATCTCCTTGACATTTGGGAAATGATCCAAAGCGCTAAAAGTTTTTTCAAATTTTTCGGGCGGCAGATCTTTATCAATAATCAAACGTGTGACAAGCGAGGTGTTAAAATGGGAATTGCCGAGATCATCTTTCAAATCCTTTGTCCACGTAAAGCTTCCGTCTTTTGCAGCCGGATAGTACTCAACGCAGTCTTTTTGTTTGTTAAACAAAACACCGTTTACGGAAGCGTAGTTTTCATTTTCCGAGCTTACCGTTATTTTTTCCAAAGCTTTAAAATTGTCTAAAAAACCTGCCAGATGTATTCCATATTCTTTGAAATTACAATTTCTTTAACAGTGTAGTTAGGCTTCTGCGGGTAGAATGTTCCGGTTGTGATCATTCTGGTAACTTTTATATCACTTATCATATCGGGTATAACAACTTTCTCCGCATTTCCGTCATACCCATAGATTATAAAACAATGATAATCCGAATCATACTTATCCATATTCTGCGCATATACCAATCCGTTTTCGTCTTTATGATGTGTAAAAATCAAAAACTCAACGCCGCTGTCCTCAACCGTCACAGTATGCTCACTTGGATCGTTCTGTGTTTCTGCTGCGCTTGCAGGCAGAACGGCAGCCGTCAAGTTAAAAATCAATGCCAATATAAGACTAAATGTTATAATTCTTTCCATAAGTCTAATTTCTCCCGATCTTGTTTTTAACATATTAACAATAAAAAATTGGTTATCCCGTGACTGTAACACATTTTTGCGGTTTTATAGATCACAGCTTAAAAGCAAAGCACGACTCATCTCGGTCGTGCTTTTAAAGTCAGTGCTGCCTTGCATTTTGTAACGATAAGTTTACTTCCGCTCGGCAGCTGCCTACTAAAATTATACACCTAACTTATCTTGAAATAAAGCTCGGTATAGTTCCTGTTTCCTGATACTCCTTCCAAGCCTTTGCAAACGAGAAAGAAGCCCTTACAGCGCAATATCCGCCGGCAACGATAAGCAAACCCGTAAATCTGCCGGACGAAATAAATCCGCCTATTGTGTTAATAATAGAATAAACAAAAAGGATAACCGAACAAACTCGGCTGTACTTAAACTGGATTCCGAGAGTCAACCCCAAAATAAGAACTACATCAACAAGCATTGAATACTGTTGACTGAACATCGCAAAAGCAAACGTTATAAACGTGCTTAAATAACCTACTATAATAGCTCCCGTAAAGTTGGTTCTCTCCTTTGAAAAAGCCGGATATTGGATAAGCTGTTTCTTAGTCAAGCCGCCCTGATAACCGTTGTTTCTTTGTGAAGCAGGAACGCCGTAGCTGCCGCTTCCGCCGGAAGTATTATAGCTATTATTCACACCGACTGCAGCCGGCATTCCGATATTATTTCCTTGCTGACCGTTTTGGGAAGAAGACTGACCATAGAAGAAATCATCTTGTCTGTTTGTCTGAGAAGCAGACTGTCCGTAAAACTGATCCTGACGGCTTGTCTGAGCGGAAGACTGTCCATAGAATTGATTCTGCTGATTTGTCTGAGAAGCAGACTGTCCATAGGACTGATTCTGCTGAGAGGAATTGTAAAATCCCGAATTGCTGTTATAATTTGAAGCGCCGTCGTTAACTCCCGCATAAACCGTTGAGTCGTTATTAACCAAAGCAGCGCCGCAAACATTACAGATACGTGTTCCTTCCAAAATATCCGATCCACAATACTGACACTTCATAGTATTCACCTCATTTTTTATTGACAAAAATTAATTGTTATCTTCTTTTATAATATCATATCCGACATTCAAATGCAACCGAAATTTATAATAAGAATTTAACCTTTCAGTATTTTTACTCTTTATGACAAAAAACAATATAATTTTTAGCTATTTCTACCACGGAAACTTTTTATCCTTAAATATAAAAAGGAAGTCCTTTTAGGCATATTGCGAAAAAGGACTTTTTAAACTTATTGTTAATATTCAACGACTATGAGAGATTAACAAACTTTTCGAATGCTTTCAAAGCACTTATATATGAATTATGAGATTTTTTACCCATTTCTTCTTTTTCTCCACCTATGTCGTATTTGCTGACAGTGGCTGAAATGTTGTTTTTTAGCGATTCCCAAGTCATATTTTCCCATTCGATAATACGTTCAATACATACGGTGTAAGCATATACTGTGCTTTTATTTCCACTTGGAGTATACTCTTTGTAACCTTGAGATATTAAAAAATCTTTAAATTTATCTTTCATAAATTATCCCACCAACGATTATAAACTCAATCAGAATTTAATCTTCTCCGAGATATACTCAACGAGCTTATCAACAGAAACTCTTTCCTGCTGCATTGTATCTCTGTCACGAACAGTAACACAGCCGTCCTCAAGAGAATCAAAATCATAAGTTATGCACAACGGAGTTCCGATCTCGTCCTGACGGCGGTATCTCTTGCCGATAGAACCTGCTTCGTCAAAATCAGTCATGAAATTCTTTGAAAGAAGATCGTAAACTTCGCCTGCCTTTTCGGAAAGCTTTTTCGAAAGAGGAAGAACACAAGCCTTGAACGGCGCAAGAGTCGGGTGCAGTCTAAGAACAACACGGGTATCTTTTTCGTCTATCTTCTCCTCGTCGTATGCCTCCGTCATAATTGCAAGGAACAAACGCTCAACGCCAAGCGACGGCTCAATAACATAAGGAATATATCTTTCGTTAGTTTCCGGATCGAAATAATCAATGTTCTTTCCGCTTGTATTGATATGCTGAGTGAGGTCGTAATCGGTTCTGTCGGCAACGCCCCAAAGCTCGCCCCAGCCAAACGGGAACAAATACTCGAAGTCTGTCGTTGCCTTTGAGTAGAAGCAAAGCTCCTCGCTCGAATGATCGCGAAGTCTGAGATTCTCCTCCTTTATATTGAGAGAATACAGCCAGTCACGGCAGAAAGCTCTCCAATAATCAAACCATTCCAAGTCTGTTCCGGGCTTGCAGAAGAACTCAAGCTCCATTTGTTCAAACTCTCTCACACGGAAGATAAAGTTACCCGGTGTAATTTCGTTTCTGAAAGACTTTCCGATCTGAGCAACACCGAAAGGAACCTTCTTTCGGGTCGTTCTCTGAACATTTGCAAAATTGACGAAAATACCCTGCGCCGTTTCGGGACGGAGATATATTTCGTTCTTGCTGTCCTCGGTAACGCCCTGGAAAGTCTTAAACATAAGATTGAACTGTCTTATATCGGTGAAATTAGCCTTGCCGCAGTTGGGGCAAACGATATTGTGTTCTTTTATATAGTCAGTCATCTGCTGATTTGTCCAGCCGGCTACATTTGTGCCGTCAAAATCCTCGATAAGATTGTCCGCGCGGTGACGTGTTTTACACTCACGGCAATCCATCAGCGGATCGGAAAAACCGCCCAGATGACCCGAAGCGATCCATGTCTGCGGATTCATCAGAATAGCCGAATCAAGGCCTACATTATATTTATTTTCCTGAACAAATTTTTTAAGCCATGCTCTTTTTATATTATTCTTCAGCTGCATTCCGAGAGGGCCGTAATCCCATGTATTTGCAAGACCTCCGTAAATTTCACTTCCCGGATAAACGAAGCCTCTGTTTTTACACAAAGCCACTATTTTTTCCATTGTTTTTTCTGAATTATTCATTCCAAATTCCTCCTGAAACATTCGTAATAACCCCACCGAGAGAAATTATTTCGGCGGTATTCTATAATAAAATTATTCACTTATTTTCCGCTGCGAGAAAATCCATTCGGCTTTACAAACCGCCGTCGACTGCGCAGCCCGCATTTTTAAACACGATCAGCTTGCTGAAAATATAATTGAGCACTATAACAACTATCGAAACCAACAGCTTCGCTTTGTCGTGATCCATAAGAAATTTATCAACCAAAACAACCATGCTGACAAGGCTCAGGCTGAATGTCAGAAAACGCGCGATAAAAAACTTTAAGGCTTCTCTTCTCATATGACGGCTTGACTCGCTTTTGCTTTTAAAAACAAAAAACTTATTGGTAAAAAACGCAAAAGTCACCGATAGTATAAACGAAATCGTATTTGCAACGACAACATCAAGCGGCGGATTGACCAACTGAACACTGCTGAGCGAATCATAAAGTATCTTTGCCGAAAAAATATCAATTGCTGCCGTGCCAACACCAAAAAGCATATATAAAAGCATTTCCAAGCTAAACAAATCGAAAAACATCTTTTTTACGACAGCCTTCATCATTTATCGCCTCACAAAATTTATACTTATTATTTTACCATTTTTTCTTAAAATAAGCAATATAAATTTTATTTAAAAACAGAAAATCGGCATATTTCTGTCAGCAATATCAAAACAAATTTTTATTCGTCCGATTGATCAATTGAATTTTGCATATTGATAATATCCTTCGACCGCTTTATCACCGCTTCACGCAGGCTGTCGGGCGATGCAACAAAGCACTTGTCACCTATCATCAGCAGCCATTCGACCAGACCTTCGCTGTTGTATCCCCGAACTCTGACTCTGAATTTTTCCGCGCCGCAGCACATATAATGAACTCTTTCACCGAATTTGTCGACGATTTTCTCGAGAATATCATTATTGCAGATCAGGTCTATCATTTCATCAGTACCCGAATACATTTGAAAGGTTTTTGTCACATAATCTCCGGTGTCAAAATTGTTTTTGTAACAGCTGACCTCTTCGAACGAACGTGAGGGCAGGTTTGTCACGACAACTCTGTCCATTCTGTCCAGGCGATAATGCGAAATATTATCATATTTTTCGTAATTTCCGAGCAGGTAATATTTATCTTCACTCCAAACCAACGCATAGGGGCTGATCAGATGTTCTCTTGAAAAAACTCTTTTTATCTCATTGTCGACGATCTGTCTGCGGTAGTATTCGAACCTGACTTTTTTATTTTCGGCGATCGCAGTATGAATAGTGTCGATAACATACAGAATATGTTCATTGGTAAATTTTACACGATTGTCAAAATACGTCTGGGATTCAATTCTTTTTGCCTGATAAACGCTAAGCTCATTTTGAAGCTTTTTTGAAAGCTCCTTGGTCTTTTTTGCAGTGATAAACCTTGCTCCGAGAATAGCGTCGTTTAGCAGCCGTATCTCGGGGATCTCAAAAGTTCTGTCGGCAAGACAAAAACCGTTAGCCGATATTTTCATAATATTATAATCGCATTCCTTGAGAACGTTTATATCCCTGTAGATAGATTTTCTTTCGGCTTCGATATTATAAATTGATTTCAGCTTTTCCGCAATATCGTTTGCGGTGATCGGGTGCTGATCATCGCTGTACTTTTTTAATATTTCAAGAACACAAAAAAGCTTCTTTTTATTGCTTTGATTTTCGGCGCCGGCCATTTTCCCACCCCGTTATTTTACTAAAACTATATATAATTATTAAGGAATCACGCCTCAAAGCCGCCCGACGTTATGACTGCTTCCGCACATTTTATACCGTCAACCGCAGCCGAAACTATCCCGCCTGCGTAGCCTGCTCCTTCACCGCACGGATAAACTCCGCGACACGAAACAGACTGCAAATTCTCTCCCCTGACAATTCTTATCGGGCTGCTGCTTCTCGTTTCCGCCCCCGTAACAACTGCATCGGGATCGGCAAATCCATGAAGCTTTTTGTCAAGAAGAACCACAGCCTCCCGCAGTCCGTCACACACAAAATCGGGGAGATACTCCCCTATCTCCGCAAAATTATAACCGGGCTTGTAGCTTGGAGTAACAGAACCGATCGACTTCGATCTGCGTTTCTTCAAAAGATCCTCGACTCTTTGAACCGGAGCGCAATAGTTATAGCCCCCCGCTGCAAAGGCAGCTCTTTCAATTTTCCTCTGAAAAGCCACTCCCGCAAGCGGACTGTCGCTTTCAAAATCGGACGGTGAAACTCCTACCAAAAGAGCGCTGTTCGAGTTGATCTTATCACGTTTAAACTCGCTCATTCCGTTCGTAACCACAGTATTTTCTTCACTCGCCGCCGCAACTACGCAGCCGCCCGGACACATACAAAACGTATAAACGCCCCTGCCGCTGCCAAGGTGTACGTTCAGCTTGTAATCGGCAGCTCCCAAATATTTGCTGTTATAGAATTTTCCGTACTGCGACTTGTTGATATTTTCCTGCAAATGCTCGATCCGCACTCCCACCGAAAAAGCCTTTGGTGTGATAACAAATCCGCAATTGCAAAGCATTTCAAATGTATCTCTTGCGCTGTGACCGAGAGCAAGAACAAGAGAATCCGTTTCTATCTCCTCACGGCTTCCGTCCGCCGCCGAAATCATAATGCTTTTCAACACGGAATCCGATATTTTTATGTTTTCAAGCTTGGTTTCAAACCTAACCTCGCCGCCAA
Source organism: uncultured Ruminococcus sp. (assembly GCA_902773245.1). Classification (GTDB taxonomy): domain Bacteria; phylum Bacillota; class Clostridia; order Oscillospirales; family Acutalibacteraceae; genus RUG592. The sequence continues at coordinate 113 of CACYDY010000291.1, read as the reverse complement.
GATCTATTATCTCGTTTCGGATATTTTTCACCGTATCTTTAAGCTTGTCCGTACCGATATGCGGCTTGGCATTATACAGTATTTCTTCGGGCGCACCGTGCTTTACAAATTCG
>CACYDY010000290.1 GCA_902773245.1 uncultured Ruminococcus sp. | reverse complement strand
TTTTTTGTTATTTATTTAATATAACTTCCGTCCGTACCAATCTTACCCTTCACGGTATTGCTCTTTGTGTCAAGAACATAAACCCGGATATTGCCCTGACCGATAGAATCACTTACCAAAGTTCCGTTTGTTACCGTCACTTTGTTTCCGGTAACTGCTTCGTAGTAAGTACCGTTTTCAACATTTGAGAAAGTAGCCTTGCCCGAAACCGCAACAAGCGCATAGCTGTCAACGTTTTCATCGGTATAGCGGCGTTTGAATGCAAATTTTCCGCTGCAGCCGCTTGTTGAATACTGACCCTTCTGAAGCGCAGGAACGGCTCTTCTTATCAGATTAAGTCTTTGCAAATGCTTTGACAGCGGCTTGTTGAGTGTGTCCGCAGCATTTCCGCTTGCAGTATATTTTGCAAAATCGTCCGCTTTAACGTCGCCCTCGATATAATTGCCGAAGTATGCTCGTCCTGTCTGTTCAAGCGGAAGATGATTTTCTCCGCCGTCGATCATAACACCCTTTTTAAACTCTACTTCACTGCCGTAATAAATACACGGAATTCCTCTGAATGTGAACATCAAACTCAGATTTTCAGCCCACGCAGCCGTACCGCCGTTGAATCTCAGCTTATCGTTCGGCTGAGGACCGTAGTCGTGAGAATCTACATACACAACGTTCCACGTTGAATCGTTGAAATACTTGTCCTCGGCGAGAGCAAGATTATAAGCGCTTGACGGATCGCTGAAATTATAGTGAACCGTAAAGTCAATAGCGCCCATTCCCGAGAACTCGCTGTAATCGGGAGTATGGTAATCGTTACCGTTGAGCAGCGCATTAGTCGAGGTCGGCTGCTTGTTGGTATTGTCGCATTTGCTCCAGTGTTCAAGAGTCAGATCCATATTCTTGTTAATACTCTTGGCGTCGGTTCCCCACTGCCACTGCTCGGCATAGCTCGGATCGCTCTCTTTCCAGGTGTAAAACGGAACCGACTCCGAAGCATGACCTCTGTACCAGATCTGACTGTAACGTGTGCAGACCTCGCCGAACATATAGAAGTTTTCGTCTATTCCGGGCAGCTGCGGCAAAAACATCATATTCAGCGACAGTCTTGGCATATGTCTTACCGTGTCTACACGAAAAGCGTCAACACCCATATCTATATAATCGGAATAAATATCGACAAGCTTTTCGGCAACGGCAGGATTTTCCGTGTTAAGGTCTACGCAGTCGCCGGCTATCTGAGTATATTTACAAGTCCAGTCGTCCCAGTTAAGGCTCTGCCAATGTCCGTTGTGATAATAGTTGTCGGCATTGTAAACCGAACCCGTTGACACCTTTCCCGTATCTCCGACATCTTTGAGCGGACTTTCGGTAGCGTTGTTTGTGGAAACATTGGTATCCTTCATAATATTCAGTCTTTGATCGTACTGAGTGCCGCCCGGCTGCTTCCAGTAATCCTCTGCGGATTTCAGTCCATAGGTGTTAAGAAGCGTATCGGTCGGGATCATACATTTTTCAATGTTTTCAAGATCCTTAATATCGTCATATTCTTTTGTAAACAGCTCGCAGAAATTCGCCTCACCGAAATTTCCCGTATGATTCCACACAACGTCCTGAATGAGCTTCATGTCCTTTTCGTGGCAGGCGTCTATCAGATCCTGAAAGGTTGCTCCCTCGCTTTCATATCTCGGATCGACCTTTGAAAAATCGAATGCGTGATATCCGTGATAATCATATCCGCTCGCATTTTCAACAACGGGCGTGACCCAAACTGCGCTGAATCCGAGAGCTTTTATGTAGTCAAGCTTATCTATAAGGCCCTTGAAATCGCCTCTCCAAGCCGGGTCGGTGTCGGGGTTGTTATAGGCGTAGTCGTCCCAACAGTGAACGTTATTATCGGGATCGCCGTCATAAAAACGGGTCGTTACAACAAAATAGATAGACTCTTCTCTCAGATCGGAGCGTTGATAATCCGAAATATTCGTCTTCATCGGATTTTTTGACGCCCATTTTCCGTTGTAGTACCAGTATTCGCCGGCAGCTTTTCTTGTCAGCTCATCGCTGACGCTGTCACCGTTTATAAACTGCATATTGATTTTTGACACATCGTCAAAGGTATAGCTGTACCAATTATCACCCTCTGCCGAATCCTTTTTCATTTTTACACCGGGATAATCGGTTTCGATGTTATCGGGCAGGCTGTTCCAATAATACACCGACGGAGTGCCGTCTTTGCAGTAGTAATGGACTGTAATTCCCGTGTCGGACGTTACGGCTGCGCTTGTTGAAACAGCCGCACAGCTCGCCGTGATCGCAGCCGCCAGGACTGCCGCAGCCAATTTTTTATATTTCATGCACTATTCCACCATTTCGTAATAATTATTAAAATTCATCTATCACACCGGCTGCAAGCTGTTTTATGAGCGCAGCGTCCTTGAGTGTTATTGTTCCGTCGCCGTCAACGTCACAGCGTTCTTTTTGTTCGGATGTAATGCTTGTCAGTCCGAGGGCAGCCTTCTGAACATACTGAGCGTCCTTTCGCTCCACCTTTCCGTTTGAGTCGTAATCTCCGAGCAGGATCGAATCCTTGTCGGGTTTGACTGTCACAACACATTTTGCGGTGAACCCGCCGTCCTTAGTTTTTGCGGTGATAGTTGCCGTTCCGCTGCCGACTGCCGTAACCTTGCCGTTTTCCACGACGGCGGCTTTTGCATTGTTGGTACTCCAGACAATATTTTTATCATCTGCATTCGACGGCTTGACCTCGGCTTTCAGAGTAAAGCTTTCGCCGATCTCAAGCTCTGCCGATGTCTTGTCAAGAGTCACGCCCTCGGCGGATACGGGAATGATTATTCCGGGATCGTCGGTGGGATCATCAACACTGGAATAAAACAGCGTTTTCTTAGTGGTAGTATTATTGGCGGAATTATTCTGAATGGAAACATAAACGGTATAAGTGCCCAAAACATCGGCGTCAAAGGAGATCTGACCGTTTGTTTTGTAATAAGGCGTATTCACCCGAGTTCCGTTGGGATCGATGATCTCGGTCTTGTAGAAAAGTATTTTGTTGTTTATATTTCCGCCTGCGCCTTTGATATCCAGATCAACTGTTTCGCCTTTTTTGATCTGAGAATTACTTTTCGGATACACTCCCAAAAATACAGGCTCAACAGCCGAAGCGCTGTCTTCAACGCTCATTGAAAGCTCTCTTGCGTTGGTATCGCCCGAACCGTCCTTCACCTCAAACACAACGGTATAGTCGCCTGCCTTGGAAGGAGTCCACACAGCCGAGTTATTCTTTGAATAATCGCTCAGCACCTTGTCTTCGGGACCCTTAACGGAGATCTTGTACTGCAAATTTCCGTCGCCGCCCTCCGCATTGATATAAAGCACGGCTTCCTGACCGGTGTAGAACGTTTTATCACAAATGACTTTATATTCGGTGATAGTGATCGAGCTTGTATCATGCATCGACCACACGCCCTTGCCAAGATCATAAAGGTTACCGTTTATATTGGTAACGTCGCCTGTCATCTTATCTCCGCTGTCATCCTTGTTGAAGATCACGCCGTTCAACTCGGAAATATCACGGGGCAGGTCATAGAAGAACAGATCGTCCTCACCGCTGACCTTTGACATTGCTTTGCCCGGCCAATCGATACCGTTTTGTGAATCCTTGTACCAATAGTAGATATACGGATTTTCCGTCTGGTCTGTTTCAAGATAGATCGTTTTGCCATAGGCAGTATCCGCATTGACGGTAATGACCGTACCGAATGCCGCCGCCAAAACAGACGCAGCCGTCAAAGCAGCCGCTATAGTCCGAACAGCGCCGATCCTTTTGGTTTTTGTTATCATAGGCACTTCCTCCTCAAGAAGCGTTATTATTTGGGTACATGCTATCCGTTATATTATATAAAATTGTCGTCATATTATTATTCTTAATTAGAATTATAACACTTAACTTGCAACAAAGTTTTTATCGGTTAATTTATGCATATTAACAATACACTATCCACAACTTAAAAGTAGAGTGAATGTATGCATGGTTCGGGGCGTAA
>CACYDY010000289.1 GCA_902773245.1 uncultured Ruminococcus sp. | reverse complement strand
TATCGTTAAGGGCGCTGCCCTTAAAAGCCCGCCAAAGGCGCTGCCTTTGGAAACCGCCCGCTTTTTGAAAAAAGCGGGACAAAAACTCTAATTGTCCTCTTTCAATCTTTTATTGTGAAATTTTCAAAATTGCTCATTTATAGTTATTACAGAAGTCCGACAAGATCAAGACTGGGCTTGAGAGTTTCTGCGCCGGGTTTCCACTTTGCAGGGCAAACTTCATCTCCGTGCTCATAAACGAACTGGCAAGCCTGGAGCTTTCTGAGAAGTTCGTCGGCATTTCTTCCGACATTGCCCGAATTGATCTCATAGGCAACGATCTTTCCCTCGGGGTTGAGAATGAATGTGCCTCTCTCGGCAAGACCGTCGGCTTCGATAAGAACTTCAAAGTCTTTGGAGATAGCATGGGTCGGATCTGCAAGCATAGGATAGGTGATCTTGGAAATTCTTTCGCTGTTGTCGTGCCAAGCTTTATGAACAAAATGTGTGTCGCATGAAACAGAGTAGATCTCACAGCCGGCATTTTTAAACTGCTCATAATTATTTTGAAGATCTTCAAGCTCGGTAGGGCAAACAAAAGTGAAGTCTGCCGGATAGAAGAAAAAGACATTCCACTTTCCGAGAAGGTCTGCTTTGGTTACCGGTACAAATTCGTTATTAAGATACGCCATAGCGTTGAAATCGCTGATTTCCTTGTTAATTAATGACATATAAACATTCCTTTCTAAAATGAATAGGATCGGGATCTTCCGATTTACATATATTATAAAACAAACAGGAAAATAATGCAAGAAAAATTTTGTTACAATTACTTAAAAATTAAAAGAAAACTAAAAGTGAGTTTAATTTTTTCTTCAAAAAAACAGTTATTAATATTAATTTTACATTTTTATGTATAAAAACAGTCGAAAATAGTTTTGTTTTTTGATAATAATACGGATCGTTAATGCGTGATAGTGAGAAATTGCAGGAAAATGTAAAAATCCTGCAAAAATCATTCGAAAATGACATAATAACCGAAAAATACAGCGTAAATATTGAAATTTTCTGTTTAAAAAATTCTTGACAAATGGTTTTGTATGGTGTAAACTATTAGAGAAATAATTCGATGAGCAAGGGTGTTCATTGCATTTCTGACGGGGGAAGTGTATCCGTTGGGGTGCGTGAACACCTTTTTCGTTTATTTTTCCGCAAAATCATATCACAAAATCCGGATCTATTATTGCTCCAATCAACAGAAAGGAAAGATTTATATGAATGATTATGTTGGTTTGTATCAACCTGAATTTGAACATGACGCCTGCGGTATCGGCGCCGTAGTAAGCATAAAGGGTGAAAAAAGCCATACTGTCGTTGACAATGCTTTGAGTATTGTAGAAAAGCTTGAACACCGGGCAGGAAAGGACGCTGCGGGCGAAACGGGCGACGGAGTCGGCATTCTGCTTCAGATATCGCATGATTTCTTTAAAAATGCCGCAGCAGGCATCGGTATAGATTTAGGTGAAGAAAGAACCTATGGCGTTGGAATGTTCTTCTTTCCGCAGGATATTTTAAAATGCAGTCAGGCTAAGAAAATGTTTGAGATCATTGCGGAAAAAGAAGGGGTTGAATTTCTGGGATGGAGAGAAGTTCCGGTCAACAGCGATGTTCTCGGAAAGAAAGCATTTGACTGTATGCCGCATATTATGCAGTGCTTTTTGAAAAAGCCCGATAATGTTGAGAAAGGAATAGATTTTGACCGTAAGCTCTATATTATAAGACGTGAGTTTGAACAGAGTAATGACAACACATATGTTCCGTCGCTGTCTTCAAGAACAATTGTATACAAGGGTATGTTTTTGGTTGAGCAGCTGCGTGTGTTTTATCTCGATCTGCTTGACGAAGAGTATAAAAGCGCAATAGCCCTTGTGCATTCCCGTTTTTCAACCAACACAAATCCAAGCTGGCAAAGAGCGCATCCGAACAGAGTTATTCTTCACAACGGCGAGATCAACACTATCCGAGGAAATGCCGACAGAATGCTCGCTCGTGAGGAAACTATGACAAGCACCGTTATGCAGGACGAAATAGACAAGGTTTTTCCTGTTGTCAACACCTCGGGTTCCGATTCTTCGATGCTTGACAATACCCTCGAGTTTTTGCTCATGAACGGGATTCCTCTTCCGAAGGCTGTTATGATAACAATACCCGAACCGTATTCGAATGATAAGTCGATCTCAAGACAGAAGAGAGATTTTTATCACTATTACGCAACGATGATGGAACCCTGGGACGGTCCTGCGGCGATACTTTTTTCCGACGGCGATCTTGTCGGCGCAGTTCTTGACAGAAACGGACTTCGTCCGTCAAGATATTACATAACAGACGACGATATGCTGATCCTTGCTTCGGAAGTGGGAGTTTTGCCGATAGATCCCGGACACATTGTTGAAAAGAGCAGACTGCAGCCCGGAAAAATGCTTGTAGTCGACACTGTGGAGAAGAGAGTTATCTCCGATGAAGAATGTAAGAAATTCTATGCCGAAAGCAAGCCCTACGGCGAATGGCTGGATATGAACCTCGTTCGTTTGGCAGATCTTCCGATACCGAACAAAAAAGTTGAGAATTATACCCAACAGCAGCGTGACAGACTGTATAAGGCTTTCGGATACAAATATGAACAGATAAAAGACGGAATTATTCCCATGGCAAAGAACGGAATTGAAGCCACAGCGGCGATGGGCACGGATATACCTCTTGCTGTTCTCAGCGAAAAGCATCAGCCGCTTTTCAATTATTTCAAGCAGCTGTTTGCTCAGGTTACCAATCCGCCGATAGATGCGATCCGTGAAGAGATCGTTACGGATACGGTCGTATATGTCGGTTCCGACGGAAATCTTCTCGAAGAAAAACCGAACAACTGCAATATGCTTGAGATCCGCAACCCGATCTTGACATCTGTTGATCTGATGAAAATAAAAGCTATCGACAGACCCGGGTTCAAAGTAGAAACCGTTTCACTGCTTTACTACAAGAACACTCCGCTTGAAAGAGCATTGGACAGATTGTTTGTAAATTGCGACAGAGCATACAGAAACGGCGCAAATATTATCATTATTTCCGACAGGGGAGTTGACGAAAACCACGTTGCTATTCCTTCGCTGCTTGCGGTGTCTGCGCTTGAACAGTATTTGGTAAGAACGAAAAAACGCACGGCGGTTTCTATTATTCTTGAAAGCGCAGAACCATGCGAGGTTCATCATTTTGCGACTTTGCTCGGATACGGCGCAAGAGCTATCAATCCGTATCTTGCTCAGGAGTGTATTACCGAATTTATCGACAAGGGCTTGCTTGACAAGGATTATCACACCGCTATAAGAGATTATAACGTAGCAATATTGCACGGAATTGTGAAAATAGCTTCGAAAATGGGTATTTCCACACTCCAGTCGTATCAGTCGTCACAGATTTTTGAGGCTGTGGGAATCAAAAACGAAGTAATAAACAAATACTTTACCAATACAGTCAGCCGAGTAGGCGGAATAGGTCTTGAAGAGATCAACGAGGGTGTCGAATGGCGTCACGATCATGCGTTCGATCCGTTGGGACTTGGTGTTGACACTGTGCCCGACAGCTTTGGTTCGCACAAACTCAGAACCGGCAGTGATAAAGAAGATCATATGTACAATCCGGCAACTATCATTGCGCTTCGTGAAGCAGCTCAGCAGGGAAACTATGACAGATTCAAAGAATATACGGCAATGGTTGACAGCGAGAGCGTTCCTCATACCTTGAGAGGATTAATGGAATTTGTGATCGATGAAAGCAAGTCAATTCCGATAGAAGAAGTTGAGCCTGTTTCACAGATAGTAAAGCGTTTTAAAACGGGCGCAATGTCTTATGGTTCCATTTCTCAGGAAGCTCATGAGTGTATGGCAGTCGCAATGAACAGACTCGGCGGAAAATCCAATTCCGGTGAGGGCGGAGAGATGCCCGAACGTTTGGGAACGGAACGCAACAGCGCAATAAAACAGGTTGCATCAGGCAGATTTGGTGTTACGAGCGAATATCTAATGAGCGCAAACGAGATACAGATCAAACTTGCGCAGGGAGCGAAGCCCGGCGAAGGCGGACATCTTCCGGGCAAAAAGGTTTATCCGTGGATAGCAAAGAACAGATATTCAACCCCGGGAGTTTCATTGATCTCACCGCCGCCTCATCATGATATTTATTCAATAGAGGATCTTGCGCAGCTTATTTACGATTTAAAAAATGCAAACAGACGCGCAAGAATATCGGTAAAGCTCGTTTCCGAAGCCGGAGTAGGAACAATTGCGGCAGGCGTTGCAAAAGCAGGCGCGCAGGTTGTTCTCATTTCGGGATATGACGGCGGAACGGGAGCTGCGCCGGCAAGCTCCATTCATAATGCGGGTCTGCCGTGGGAGCTTGGACTTGCCGAAACACATCAGACTTTGATCCAAAACGGACTGCGTTCGAGAGTAGTTATCGAAACCGACGGAAAGCTTATGAGCGGAAGAGATGTTGCTATTGCGGCGATACTCGGCGCTGAGGAATTTGGTTTTGCAACCGCTCCTCTTGTAACGATGGGCTGCGTCATGATGAGAGTATGTAATCTCGACACCTGCCCGGTGGGAATTGCAACACAAAATCCCGAGCTTAGAAAAAGATTCTGCGGCAAACCCGAATATGTTATGAATTTCATGACTTTCATAGCGCAGGAGCTTAGAGAGATCATGGCAAAGCTGGGTGTCAGAACAGTGCAGGAGCTTGTCGGAAGAACGGATCTGATCCGTGTCCGCAGCCATCAGGTTACAAACCGTGCAGAACAGGTCGATTTGTCGAAAATCATCAGCAGAGATTTCGCCGGTGAAGAAAAGAAGCATTTCGATTCGCACGATATATACGATTTTGAACTTGAAAAGACAATAGACGAAAGCATTCTGCTGCCGGCTTTTGAAAAAGCAATGAAAAAGAAAGAAAAGAAGAGCGTCACTGTAGAAGTTTCAAGTACGAACAGAACTGTGGGTACTATTCTTGGTTCTGTGATAACCGAAAAGTTTGGAAATACGCTTGATGACGATACCTACAAGGTGAAGTGCGTCGGCGGCGGCGGTCAGTCGTTCGGAGCATTTATTCCCAAGGGCTTGACAATGGAGCTTGAAGGCGACAGCAACGATTACTTCGGCAAAGGCTTATCCGGAGGAAAGCTTGCGGTGTATCCCAATGCCGAAAGCAAGTTTAAAGCCGAAGAAAACATTATTATAGGCAACGTTGCTCTCTACGGAGCAACATCGGGAAAGGCTTTTATAAACGGAGTTGCAGGCGAACGCTTCTGTGTAAGAAATTCGGGCGCGTATGCCGTTGTTGAAGGTGTGGGCGACCACGGCTGTGAGTATATGACGGGCGGAAGAGTTGCTATTCTCGGAAGAACCGGAAAGAACTTTGCTGCCGGAATGAGCGGCGGTGTTGCATATGTTCTCGATGAAAAGCACGATTTGTATTTGAAGCTCAACAAAGAGATGGTTACAATGAGTGAACTTTCCGAAAAGAGCGATATCGAGGAACTGAGAACCATGGTAGAAGAACATTATGAAGCTACAAAATCGCCGCTTGCAAAAAGAATACTGGATCACTTTGACGAGTATTTGCCGTCATTCAAACGAATAATGCCCAATGATTACAACAAAATGCTGAAAGCTATAGTAAAGTTTGAAGAAAAAGGTTTTAAACATGATCAGGCAGTTCTCGAAGCTTTTTATTCGATTCAGAAGTAATGTGAAGGAGGAATTAAAATGGGCAAGCCAACAGGCTTTATGGACTATGAAAGAGTGAATAATCCCTCTTTGGAGCCATTACACAGAATTAAAGATTTTTGCGAGTTTCATCCGCCGCTTAACAACGAGGACAGAAAAACTCAGGCAGCTCGATGCATGAACTGCGGAGTTCCGTTTTGCCAGTCTGCGATGAGATTAAACGGTATGGTGTCCGGTTGTCCTCTTCACAATCTTATTCCCGAATGGAATGATGAAATCTACAACGGCAACTGGGAACAGGCGCTCACCAGACTTCGCAAGACAAACAATTTCCCCGAATTTACGGGAAGAGTATGTCCTGCGCTTTGTGAGGCTGCTTGTACCTGCGGACTTAACGACACACCGGTAACGATAAGAGAAAATGAGTTGTCTGTAATTGAGAACGGCTACGCAAACGGATATATCTCCGCCCAAGTTCCAAAAATCAGAACAGGCAAAAAGGTTGCCGTGATCGGTTCGGGCCCGTCGGGTCTTGCTTGTGCCGATCAGCTCAATCAAAGAGGTCACAATGTCACTGTTTATGAGCGATCCGACAGGATCGGAGGACTTTTGATGTATGGTATTCCCAACATGAAGCTGGATAAATCCGTAGTTAATCGCAGAGTGAAGCTCATGAAGGAAGAAGGCATTGATTTTATAACAAATGCAGATGTCGGCAGCAGTGTCAGCGCCGATGAGATCTTGAACGAGTACGATGCGGTAGTGTTGTGCTGCGGCGCTTCAAATCCGAGAGATCTGAAGGTTGAAAATCGTGAAGCAAAGGGCGTTTACTTTGCTGTAGATTTTCTTAAATCAACAACGAAGGCTCTTCTGGACGAAACCTACGATCAGGGCAATTATATAAGCGCCAAGGGCAAAAAGGTTGTTGTTGTCGGCGGCGGCGATACGGGTAACGACTGTGTAGGAACTTGTATTCGCCACGGCTGCGAATCGGTTGTTCAGTTGGAAATGATGCCGAAATTACCCGACACGAGAACGGCTGACAATCCGTGGCCGCAATGGGGAAGAGTTTGCAAAACCGACTACGGTCAGCAGGAAGCCATTGCAAAATTCGGCGCTGATCCGAGAATTTATCAAACAACCGTTAAGAAAATCATATCAGACGAAAATAACCACATAAAGGCTATTGAAGTTGTAAGCCTGGAAGCAAAAAAAGACGAAAACACAGGAAGGCTGAACATGATTCCCGTTGAAGGAAGCGAAAGGGAGCTTGAGTGCGATCTGCTTCTTATAGCGGCAGGATTTTTGGGGGCTTCGCCGTATGTAACAGGCGCCTTTGGAGTAGAAACCAATCAGAGGACTAACGTTGCAACCGAGGAAGGAAAGTATTCGACAAATATCGAAAAGGTATTCACAGCCGGTGATATGCACAGAGGTCAATCTCTTGTGGTTTGGGCTATTTCCGAGGGCAGAGCCGCTGCAAAAGAAGTTGATCTGTATCTTATGCATTATTCGAATATGATTTGATAATACTCCGAGTTTTTCATTTTTCTTATTTCTATATAATACTACAGAAAAGGAGCTTTAGCAGAGTATCTTTGCTTTTAACAGCTCCTTTTTTGTGTTTTGACTAAGTAAATAATTTAGTGGACAGCTGCCGAGCGGAAATCAACTTATTGTTACAAAATGCAAGGCGGTGTTGTCTGCGGACGTGCGGCCGCTTGTAATTTTTTTGACAATTAATCTTGACAGCTTAACCGGTTAGGTGTATGATGAAATCACTGAATAAGTAAAATCATTTATTTCAATTAAAACCGAGAGGAGATATTTGCTATGAAATATGTATGTCAGGTATGCGGATACGTTCATGAGGGAGATGAAGCTCCCGAAAAATGCCCGAAATGTGGTAAAGAGGGCGTATTCACCGAAGTGAAAGAAAACAGTAAGAATCCCTACGCAGGAACAAAGACAGAGAAGAATCTTTGGGAAGCCTTTGCCGGCGAGTCAATGGCTCGAAACAAGTACACCTACTTTGCATCGGTAGCCAAAAAAGCAGGATATGAGCAGATCGCTGCGCTTTTCCTTAAAACTGCCGAGAACGAGAAAGAACACGCAAAGCTGTGGTTCAAGCATTTGGGCGAACTGGGAACTGTTGAGGAGAATCTTCTTCACGCAGCAGAGGGAGAGAATGCAGAGTGGACAGATATGTATGTACGTATGGCTAAAGAAGCCGATGAGGAAGGATTCCATGAGCTTGCCGAACAATTCAGAGGTGTTGCCGCAATTGAAAAGCACCATGAAGAAAGATACCGTCAGCTTTTGAATAACGTCAAGGCTATGGAAGTATTTAAGAAAAGCGGAGTAACTATTTGGGAATGCCGCAATTGCGGACATATTGTAGTTGGAACTCAAGCCCCCGATGTCTGTCCCGTTTGCAATCACCCTCAGAGCTATTTTGAAGTTAATTCCGAAAATTATTGATTTGGCGGCAGCGCTGCCCGGAAACACGATAAGAGAGTTTGGTTTGGTATAAAATTTGATTTTTGTGTTTCCTGCCGCTGCTCTGATGAAAATCGGAATTTATAGGAGGTATACCATGCTTTTAGCTGTCATTGAAAGTTTTGTCCTTAGTTTTGTTTTACTGCTTGTATGTGTCATAAATATACAAAACGGTGCGGTCGGCGGAGTCCATTACTATGAGCAGCCGGTCAAAGATCGTGTTGTAGAGTTAGGACTTATTACAGAAAAGGAGATCAAACGAAACTATACTGTTTCCGGTCTTGCTTTAATGCCGGCGCTTCTTATAGCAGCTCCGTTAATGGTATTCTGTGTAAATGGTGCAGAAACTTTTTTTGACGGCTTTATTCAGTTAACTGTCATGTATTTGTTATGCGGATTGTTTGATCGTGTATTTATAGACTGGTATTGGGTGGGTCATACGCAAGCGTGGCTGATACCCGGAACAGAAGATTTGATGCCGTATATCCATAAGAAAACATGGCTAAAAAAATAATTGGTACTGTTATATTATACCCCTTGTTTGCAGCGTTGATTTCGTGGATATTCACATTAATACTGAAATAAATCCTGATTTTTCAATGAATCGAACAAACAGACAAACGCACCCGCAAGCTTGACGGGTGCGTTTGATTTATCAAATCACTGATGCTTCTCTTAACCGGCGCAAAGTACGAATAAGTGAGTTTGCAGAAAAGCTCTGCGAAATCTGTGCTTTTGAATATTTGGCAAGTATGTAATAATTACTTACTGCTTGACGAAGAGGTGTCGGCTGAGTTTTCTTTATTCGTTTGTTTGCCGTTGTTCGTCTTATCCGAGTCGGCGCTTTGATCTGTGCCTGCGTTCGTTTTTGATTTGCGAGTTTTTCTGCCATTTTCGGAAGTCGATTTTTCTGAAGCTCCGTCGGACGAGGTATCCGTGCCTTGCGATTTAGGTTTTCTTGCTTTACGGTTTTCCGCTGCTGTGGTTTCGTCTGAACCGTCGGCGGAAGAACTCTTTTTTCTGTGACGCTTCTTTGCAGATTGATCACTGTCGTTCGATTTTTCTTCGGACTTTGACACACTTGAATCCGTATCGGATTTCTTTTCTGTTTGTGAGCTTGAGCTGCCTGCCGGTGATGAGACTGCCGAAGTGTCGGCAGCAAATGCAGTCAGTGAACTGCCGGCAAGGATCATTGTGCTGAGAACACAAATATAAGCGATTATTTTCTTGTTTTTCATAATGACCAAAACCTTTCATTTTTATTTATAACACTCTTGCTCGAAAAAACCAAGAGATGTTTTATATCTTGCTCAATGATCGCAACGTAAGCTGCGATCATTGATTTATTACCAATCTGCCAACCGAGAAGATCATCAAAATCCTTTGTTTCCTCTGCCGCTGAAACCGCCGAAGCCGCCGTTCATATTGCCCATTCCGCCTCTGCCGCCCATCATGGACTGTGGGATCGAGTCAACCTGCGAACCGTTGATGATAATAGTACCGCCGTTATAGGCTGCTGTGCCGTCGCAGTCGAAAGAGGACATTTGTGCGGTGATATCGATAGTGCCGCCGTTGACAACAATGTTTCCGTTAGAATCTATTGCGTCGGTATCACCCTGACCCATAACGATCGTGATATTGCCGCCGTTGATCTCAACAGTTGGTGTGGAATAAGATTTACTTTTCTGAGCGCCGTTAATTCCGTCGTCGGAAGCGGAGATGTTTACGGTACCGTCATTTATCTGAACATACGTACCCTCGATACCTTCGGCAGCGGTTAGATCGAATGTACCTGCGTCGATCTGAACTGCCGTAGTTGCCTGGATAGCGTCGCTTGCGGCATTGATTGTAAAGCTTCCGCCCGAAATGTAGATGTAACCCTGCGTATCATCATCGTCATTCTCGCTGTGAAGACCGTCCTTTGATGTCTTGATATTAAATGTGCCGCCGCAGATTTTGATGGAATCATTGGCTTCTACTGCGTCTGCCGTGCTTGTAATATTGTATGTGCCGCCGGTAATTTTCAAGTCGTCTTTGCCTGAAATACCGTTATCGGTTGAAGTGATATTCAGTGTTCCCTCACCGTTTAAAACGATATCGTCTTTTGAGAAAATGACAGCGTCGGTGTTGGTGTCACCGTCGGAAGTAAACGAACCGCTGACCGTTAATGTGTTGTCGCTGTTTGTGGTAGTAACAAAGCACTTGTCGGCGGATACAACGTAAATTGCAGGAGCGCTTTCATTAGTGATAGTTACTCCGTCAAGCACAAGCTGAACCTTAGCTTCATTGTCGGCATTTACTTTAATAGTGCAGTTCTTAGCCGAGCCAGTGATTACATAAACACCTTCCTCGGTGATGTCTATCGTTTTTCCGTCGGAAACCGTTATCTTTTTTGCTTCCGATGTATCGGCTGTCTGAGTCAGATCTCTTGTGCTGAACATATCCGACGTATCGAGAATACCCGATGTGTTCACGGATACTTCTGTTACAGTTTTCTCGTTTTCTGTTGTGGAGTTTTCTGTAGTTTGTGACTGAGATGAACTGTTAGCGGACGACTGAGCAGATTGCTTTGAATTTGCTGCGCTGCTGTTTGATTCCGTGGCTGCTGACGAGCTGCCTGAGTCAGACGATGCCGGAGAAGAGGCTGCGTCGTTTTTTGTGACGGAAGAGGAGTTTGAATTTGCCGAACCGGCGGATTGCGAATTTGCAGCCGAACTTGCCGATTTGCTGCTTTTGCTTGAAGCTGCCTTTGAGCTGTCGGAGTTTTTGTCTTCTGCAGACGACGCTTGGGAGTTGGTTGAATTATCTGTTGAGTCCGAAGCTTCTTCGGATTCGTAATCGAACAAGCCGAGCGCGCCGTCCTGCGATGTTGTTTCATCTTCCGAAGATGAAACTATGCTGTTAGACTGTGGTACGGAAATCGTATCCGAATAATTGGCTGTACTTGCATTGGCAGAACATCCTGCCAGTAATGTGCCAACCAAAAGACCTGCCATTAATATGTTAATTCTGAACTTTTTCATAATTTTTTACCTCACTTCTTTTTGGATTGTCTATATTATATTTCATGTTTTGGGAATTAATCAGGAATGTGTTAGGAATTTGTGTGGAATTAATAACGCATATCGATTTTTTATCGAATATTAAAACGACTAATTGTATGATTCTTTTTGTGGTTGAGGCAGCATATCATAATTGTAAAATAAGTAAAGAAGTGATATAATAAAAATATAAACAGAATTATCAAACCAAAATACTCACATTCATGCTGCAACAAAATAAATTATATAATCACTATCCACGACTTATAGTAAACGACATTTGAAATTGCCTAAATTATTAGCGATGCGAAGCTTATTAAAGT
>CACYDY010000288.1 GCA_902773245.1 uncultured Ruminococcus sp. | reverse complement strand
GACGCACGCAAAAAACTTTGATAAAGCTTAACGCCCGAGCTGCGTATGGGCGGTCTTTTCAGAATTTGTTGTCAAAATACAAAGTGATCGAAAGCTTATCGTCTATTTTTTTCGCAGTAATGCTTCCGTTCATTTGTTCAACGAGCTTTCTTGCAATAGAAAGCCCCAAGCCCGTAGAATTTCTTGCAGTTTCAACGGTATAAAATCTGTCAAAAAGGTGTTCCACCTGAACAGGCGTCAGATTCTTAGCCGTGTTGGTAAAATTAATTACACCGGAATCGGAAAGTGAAATATGAAGATCGCCGTCGCTGTATTTTATCGCATTATTAAGAAGATTTGAAAAAATTCTTGACAACGCAGCTGCGTTGAGCCGTCTGACGATTTTTTGATCTGTCAGATCAATTTGAGGTACGATGGATCTTTCGTTGAGCGCAGCATAATAGCCCATAATGCTGTCCTCTAATGCCTGATTAAGCGAAATATCCTCTACTTCAAGATCGTCGCTTGCCGAAAGTATAATAGAGTATTTAAAAAGCTCTTCTGTGAGCTGTTTCATTATTTCTGTTCTGTCGGTTATTATTTCCAGGTATTTTTCAAGCTGTTCGGATTTTTCGATTCTTTTAATAATGTCAAGGTATCCGCAGATCGCTGTCAGCGGCGTCCTGAGATCGTGAGATATATTTGTAACGGCATTCTTTAGCTCGGTATCTCCCAAGGTGTATCGATAATGCTCTTTTCTCAAAATTTTGAGCTGGGTATTAATGCTTGCTGCCAGGTTTCGCATATCCTTGTCATTGCTTGAAAGGTTTATCAGGGTATTTGTGTCAATTTTAAGCTTTTCGGCAAAACCTTCCGAGATCTCTTTAGCCGATTTTTTCAGTAAATATATCTTAATGCACAAACAAACGATGATAACTGTCAACAAGCCGTAAATCATTAATAATACCTCTTAGTTAAATTCCTTTTTGCTGTAACAAATCGTACCCGTCACGGTAAATACCAAAATAACGGCAAGATCATACATTATGTAGTATTCAGCCCTTCCCGGAACGTAGCCGTTGGACAGATGCACAGCCTGACAAGATGGGAGAAAATCATCCAGGAACAGCAGTACATTTCGCCGAAGTTCATCGGTAATATCAGCTCCTCTGCTCATCTCTTCGATCATCTGAAGCTGCTCTGTCGGAAGAGTAGGGTCAATAACACCGATAGAAAGCTTTTCTCCGATCATATATCCCGCACTCATCAGCACCGCAGCGATCATCAGCGAAACAACTGCGGAAACTGCCATTGAAGAGATCATCATAGTTATGAAAACAAAAACGGCAGAATAAGCGGCGATTATATAAAATCCGATCAGCTGCATGGAGATCATGTCCTTAAAAGACGTTTGGAAAAGCATAATCAGCGGCTGACCCGAAACTATACGGCAGGTGATAACAACTGCGGCAAAGAAAACACACTGCAAAATTAAATTTGCAACATTGCAAACTATGAATTTAGACAAATAAATATGAACCCTGGATTGACCCATTATCAATTTGTTTCGAATAGTTCCCTCATTGTACTCAGTGCCTATAAACAGGCTGATAAAAATGGCGGTAACAAGTCCGAACACAATAAAGCTTGAGTTAAGATAATTGTCAGCTACAAAAAGGATTTCCTTTTCTTGAGTGTTGTAATAAGCTATCAGAATTTCAAACACGGGAAATTCTATGCAAAACGCAGCTGCCGCCAAAAAAGCATAGCTCTTCATTAATCTTGAAAAATCCGCCGATAAGAGATCACTCATGAAAAGCACCTCACTTTAAGTCTTTTTTACTGAAGATCAAAACTCCGATAACATTAAATACTGCAAAGGAAATAATATCATACAAAACAAATGTAGGGATTTTGGAAGGAAGTCCACTTTCAAACAGAATATTGTAATCGACCTGCAAAATCTGACAGTATGCAAGCGTATCTATGCATACAAGATAGATCGTCTTTTGTACACCGGAAAGCGTGCTGCCTCTGTGTTCCTCAACATACACCTGAACCAGTTTTTCTTTTTCCTCAACTTCTTTCCAATGCTGTTCTTGTTCTTCTTCGGTCATTTCGTAAAGATTGTATTCTTGCTCAGGGAAATAGTAATCATAAGCTTCCATCTCGGTTTCTATCGGATAAACCGAAGACTGCACAGATTCTCCGAACGAAATGCTGATTACTACCAACACCAGAGAAACGATAACAGCGCGTGTTCTTGATGACAGAGTCACTGCAACAAGCAGGCACAATGATGTGTATCCGAGAATTATGATCATTCCGAACAGCTGAAATTTAAGCAGCTCGGGCAAGCTGTATACAAATGCTCCTCTTAGTTCTTCCCGTTCTTTAAGGAGTATATTATCATGAAAATAAGCGTTTGCAAAAACATAAAGCGAGAAGAAACCAACTGCCTGAAACAAAACCGACGCAGTCGAACAAACGGCAAGCTCGGAAAAATAGATCACCCCTCTCTTGTTGCCTACGGCAATTTTATTGCGGATAGTTCCGTCGTGAAAATCCTTACCGATAAACAAGCTGACAAATACAGCAATTAAAAACGGAAATATAACCAAATTCATCATGCTGTTATAGTCATACTGCATTCCAAGCTCTCCGCCGCGGTTTTGTCTTTTATAATAAAGATACTCCTCCGTCATCTCGGCGAAAGGCACAAGAAAACTCAGTACCAGCGCTATGTAGAAAAACTTGTTTTTGAAGAGTCTTCTGAACTCGGCATTGATGATATTAGTCATTGTGCGCACCTCCGATAAGTGACATAAAGTAGCTTTCCAGGTTTTCGTCCTGCTCCTGAATGGACAGGATCTCACAGTTCTTTTCGGCAAGAGCGGTTACAAGCTGCGTGAGGTTTGGCTTGGCAAAAATATCTGCGGTACTGTCGTCGATGACCTTGTATTCGATATTCATGTTGTCAAGTACGGTGGTCAAAGCGTTAATATTCGTTACCTTGATATTAACACTCTTCTGACAGGATTGTTCAAGCTCCTCTGCGCTCATTTCTTTGATGATTTTTCCCTGATCGATAAAGCCGTAATGAGTCGCAAGCTTTGAAAGCTCGTCGAGAATGTGGCTTGAAATAAGAAAAGTGATCTTTCTTTCTTTGTTGAGCTTCAGGATCAGCTCACGTATTTCAACGATACCCTCGGGGTCAAGTCCGTTGATCGGTTCGTCAAGAACAAGAAAATCGGGACTGCCGCAAAGCGCGATGGCAATTCCAAGACGCTGACGCATACCAAGCGAAAAATTCTTAGCTTTTTTCTTTCCGGTGTTGTCAAGACCGACAAGCTTCAAGATATCGTCGATCCCGTCAAAGCTCGGAACACCGAGGATTCTGTACTGTTGCTTCAAATTCTCTTCGGCTGTCATATCCAAATAGATAGACGGTGTTTCGATAACTGCGCCGATCCTGCGTCGGGATTGTGAAATATTTTTGTCTTTGTTTTTAATGCCGTAAAGCTCGTACTCTCCTTTTGAAGGAAACTGCAAGCCGCAGATCAAACGAATGAGCGTTGTTTTACCTGCGCCGTTTTTGCCGACAAAGCCATAGATAGCTCCTCTCGGCACGTTCATTGTGACGCCGTTGAGAGCGTTAAAATTTCTGTATTTTTTGTAAAGATCCTTTGTTTGAAGAACATAGTATTCCATGAACTGACCTCCTCTGTTTTTGTTGTTTATATTATATCATAAGATTGTCAAGAAACCGGTAAAGACACCGTCAAGATTTTGTCAAGATTTGAATTTAAAGCCTATGCCGTAAACGGCTTCGATGTAATCTCTTCCGCCTGCGGTCAGAAGCTTTTTTCTGATGTTGCTGATGTGCTGTTTCAGCGATCTTTCGGTGCAGTCCGGGGTATCCCGGCTTATTTTTTCGAGTATGGTGCTTTTGCCGATAGGCCGCTGCGGCGTCTGCATTAAAAGCTTTAGTATTGCGCACTCGGTTCGTGTCAAGCGAACCTGAGCGCCGTTAACTTTTGCAGTGAGCGTGTCGGGATTCAGCACAAGATCGGAAACGCAGAGTGAAGAGTTCTCATCGGCATTGCTTTTCTTTCTGAGCTGAACCGTGATTCGGGCGAGAAGCTCTTCCATTTCGAACGGTTTGGTAATATAGTCTGCCGCACCGCTCAAAAGAAGCTTGACCTTGCTTGACGTTTCCGCTTTTGCGCTCGTCACGATGACGGGAATATTTTTGATCATAGGCAGAATTTCTTCGCCGCTCAGACCCGGAAGCATAAGATCAAGAAGTATCAGATCCGGTTTTTTGTCGGACAAAACAAGCATTGCTTCCGTTCCCGAAAAAGCTCTGATAACCTTATAGCCTTCGTTTGAAAGCGTTTCATCAAGTAAATTGCTGATATGCAGGTCGTCCTCGACCACCAATATACTGTTCATAATTTCACCTTTATACCTAACTATTTTTTTAAGGAAGCACTGATTAAATCTGGTGCTCATATTACGAAGAATTTTTCCAGGCAAATTGTACGAAAATCGTGCAGGAATACTGACGTATTTCAAACAATTTGAGTGCGATTTGACGAAAAAAGGTAAGCAAGATGAGTGCCAAGTCCGTAGGACGTGATTTAATCAGTGGTTCCTTAATATTAATTAATCATTGTCTACAATCTAACCCGGATTAATCGGAAAAACTATATTATACAACCAATGTCTACAACTTAAGGATTTGTTCCTGTCGACCCAAGACGTTGGTTTTCTTTAACATTTATTGACGTCACCATCACCCCAGCCCCCTCTTCCTCAAGGAAGAGGGGGCTAAAGGTTGGCGGGCTTCGCCCCATATGCACTAACATAAGCTCTTTAGCGCACAGTTAAAGTTTTTGCCCCGCTTTTTTCAAAAAGCGGGCAGGTTGCAAGGGCAGCGCCCTTGCCCGCCGG
>CACYDY010000287.1 GCA_902773245.1 uncultured Ruminococcus sp. | reverse complement strand
TACAATTCTTTATAACAAAATATAAAAATCCCTCAAAACGGCAGAATGCCCATACCGACATCGGATTTCAAGACCGAACGCACAGATTTGAAATACATCGCATTTCATAAAAGTATCGTCCGATCTGTCAAAAATCCTTCTGCGCAATATGAGCAAAATTTTTATAATAATTTATTTCCCGTCATTTGAAAGCTTTGCGGCGTCTTTCCTTGCCTGAATGATCTCCTCAAGCTGACGCTTGGTGAACCTGTGGTTTTTGTTGCAAAAATGGCAGTTGGCAACGGCATAGCCTTTTTCATCGGCAAGAGAACGGATCTCATCGTCCGTGAGCTTTGATATTGCCAAAACAACTCTCTCCCTGCTGCAGCCGCAAACATAGTCGATCGGCTGCTCGTCGAGAACCTCGACCTCAAATCCGTCAAGCGCTTTTTTGCACATATCAAGTATTGACATACCCTTTGCCAGCATTGTCGTAACAGGCTCAAGCTTTGAAACGTTCCGTTCGATTTTTGTGATAGTTTCTTCGGTAGCGCCCGGAAGAAGCTGGATCAGCATACCTCCCGACAGCAAGACCTCTCCGTCCTCTTTGTTGATAAGAACTCCCAACGCGCAAACCGTAGGTATCTGCTCGCTGACAGCATAATAGCTCGTGAGATCCTCCGCAATTTCACCCGAAATCAGCGGACACACACCGATGTAAGGCTCGCCTGTACCGTAGTCACGCATAACGTTTATCACACCGTCTTTTCCGACAGCCTTGGCAACATTTATTTTTCCGTTTTGGTAATATTCCGTTTCGGTTTGCGGATTCTCAACATAGCCCCTGCAGTTACCCCTGCTGTCGGCGCAGGCAACGACTGCTCCCAAGGGGCCTCCCCCGTTAATACGCAAGGTCACGGCTGCATTCTTTTGTTTCAGCATAACGCCCATCATGGACGATGCCGTAAGAAGTCTGCCCAAAGCCGCAGAAGCCACACTCGACGTATGATGAAGCTTTTTTCCCATATGGGCTATATTTGTGGTATCGGCAGCTATCGCCATGACCGCGCCGTCAGATGTAATACAGCGTATCAGCTTGTCCTTTTGTTTTACAGTGTTTTTACTGTCATATATTTCGGCGGAAGCATTTGTTTTATTCTCTTCCATTATCCGGCGTCCTCCTTTAAAGAAGTTGTTTTGTAAATAATTATAATAATTATTTATGTTTTATTATTATCAATGAACAGGCACACACCGTGTCACACCCGATCCCCCGGGGCATTTTCAGCTTTTCTGCCGACAAAGGTCAGTCTTTGTGACTTTTCATGCGGGTGTTCAAATGTCATTTCGTCAAAAATCGCCTCGACTTTAAAACCGCACCGAGCGAGCATTTCTGTGATATCGTCTGCGGAATATGCATATTCCTTAAAGCTTTCGCTGCTTCTCACATAAACGTTTTCTTCGGGAATAAAAAAATCAAGCTCAATTTTAACACTGTTTTCCTTATCGTTGAAGGTATTCTGCCAAACGCAAAAAACATCGTCGGTGTCATAGACAAACGTATTATTTCCGAGAATTTCACGGTGCTTGTAAATGGTATTTACATCAAAAACAAACAGACCCCCGTCTTCCATGAAATGCGAAACTCTGTCAAAGGCTTCCGTCACCTGCTTTTTGCCCTGCAAATGACTGATACTGTCAAGCGTACAAATACAAGTATCTATCATTCCGTACAGCTCAAGCGACTGCA
The DNA here is from genome assembly GCA_902773245.1 of uncultured Ruminococcus sp. GTDB lineage: Bacteria > Bacillota > Clostridia > Oscillospirales > Acutalibacteraceae > RUG592. The sequence goes on along the minus strand of CACYDY010000287.1, from coordinate 1,018 downwards.
TTTTTTGACACAAAAACATAACGTCAAGCTGTTCTTCGTCAGCTTTTCTTTTTGCCTGCGCAAGCATTTCAAAAGAGCCGTCCGCACCGAAAATATCAAAACCTCGTTTTTTCATTTCCAAAGTCAGAGTTCCCGTTCCGCAAGCCAGATCCAACACACACTCGGGCTTGTGGCTGTATTTTTTGAATAATTCAACGAGAAAATCCGCCTTTTGACAGTAGTCGACATTTTGGGTCAATCCGTCGTAAAACTCGGCAAATACACCATATGCCATCATTCGCCACCGTTTTCCTTTTCTTCGAGAGCCTTGAGTCTTTCAAAGACAAGCGAATAACCGTCGCAGCTTGTATAATTCAGCGAACGGTTAACTCTGCTGATAGTTGCGGTGGAAGCTCCTGTTTCGGCAACGATCTTGCTGTAAACTGTTTTTTCGCTGAGCATTTTTGCAACCATAAGTCTTTGTGACATGGCGCGCATTTCGGGAATAGTGCAAAGATCTTCAAAAAACTTGCGGCAATCCTCAACGGTTTCCAGAGTTGTAACTGCTTTGAAAAGGTACTCAAGGTTTTCTTCATTCAAATTTGCATTCATTTTTCTTATCTCCTAAATAAAAATAAAATAATAACAACTAAATAAAGCCTTATGGAAACACTATGACTGCCAAACCGCAGGGCGTAATTTAATCAGTGGATCCTTAGCTTCACAGTTAGTTTAATGTATTAAAATTTTATCATATTTTCAATCAAATGTAAAGGCTTTTTTATTAATTAGTTACCTATTTATTGCTTTTTTAGTTGATAATAATATAAATATCTACAAATTTTTGTGTCATTTTTTGGGTATTGTGAAGCTCATCAAGATTTTGCAGTCAAATCGGCAGAATACTGTTTTTATATCACTGTTCACAACTTAAGGATTTGTTCCTGTCGACCTAAAGTTATATTTATATTTAAGATTTGTTAACGTCACCCATACCCCCAACCCCCTTTCCCTCAAGGGAAAGGGGGCTAAAGGGTGG
>CACYDY010000286.1 GCA_902773245.1 uncultured Ruminococcus sp. | reverse complement strand
TATTCGGGTACAATTACAAAAACATTCAGTATTTATTGTAACCATGAGGAACTTCAGGATACTACCGTTGTAAAGAAGCCGACATTCAAAGAAGACGGTACTCTCAGAGGAAAGTGTACTCAATGCGGAATGACGGTAGAAAAAGCTATTCCGAAAACAAACTATCGTGATATTAACGATGCAAATGTTACCGTTCAGACATCATTTGCATATTCTCCTGCTAAGGGCGGCGTTCAGCCTAAGCCGGTATTGACAGTTGACGGAACAACTACCCTTGAAGAGGGCGTTGACTATACTCTGAGCTATAATGAAAACGACAAGATCACTTCCTCTGCTGAAATCGTTATCACAGGTATTAAAGGTTACGGCGAGTCAAAGAGTGTTAAATTCTCAATTACGTCAAGAGCACTTTCAAGCGACGGAGTTACAGTTGCAGACATTAAAAAGCAAGCTTATGACAAAGACGTTCCTTCGACACCAAGTGTTACCGTTAAGTGCGATGGTGTTACACTTAAAGAAGATACTGACTACAAGCTCAGCTACTCTAACAATAATAAAATAGGAAAAGCAACCGTTACTATCAACGGTATGGGCAATTACTCCGGATCGATCACCAAGGAATTTGAGATTTTCAACAACAGTCATGGCATTGTAGGCGATGTTGACGGTGATGAAAGTCTTACATCTGCCGATGCGCTTTCAATTCTCAGATATTCAGTTGATCTTGAGAAATTCGACAATACACAGCTCGGTCTTGCAGACGTTAACAACGACAATTCTGTAGACAGCGCAGACAGCTTGTCTGTTCTCCGTTACAGTGTAGGTCTTATTGATAATTCCACGATCGGTAAAGAAAAGTAATCTGATTTGCTTTTACGGCAAACATAAACACAAAACAACGTCGAGTGTTGATCATTCAATGCTCGGCGTTGTTTTGTGTTCAATTTAATTAATTAAATTCGGAAAACTTTATTCGCTCAAAGAGTTCGTAACAACATAATCCCGACAATTTTGCATATACTTTAATAACATCATTTGGAGGGATAAATTTGAGAAAACATAATGAGATGAATGTAAACAATTCCGAAACCGTTAAAATAATTCAGGCTATACTTATCGGCTGTTCCTTTGGAATTATTTGCTGTGCAGTTCTTTTGTCAATATGCTCCATGCTGTTTGTAAAGCTCGGCACTCTGCCGACAAGCTATTTGCCGCTGATCACAACGTTCATCGGCGCAGTCGGAGCATTTTTTGCGGGGTACTTTACTGTCAAAATGCATAAGAAAAACGGTATGCTTATGGGTATGCTGTCAGGTCTACTCCTTTTTACCGCCGTTGCGATCAGCAGCCTTTCCAAAGGCATGGATTTTGATATTGTCAGCGCAATTATAAAACTTCTTGTTTTTTCCGTCATGGGTGCAATAGGAGGTATTATCAGAGTGAATAAAAAAGTAAAAGTCAAAAGATACTAATCAAAAGATACTGATAATTTAAAAAGAGCGAACACACGATTCGCTCTTTTTTGTGGATATTATAAAATCTTATCATTCTTCAAATCACGATCAGTAAAAGCCATGACCAAACAATTTTTGATATAAAACTACCGAATTAATTCAGCCGTTTCGGTTTGATCAATCAGATTTCCTTTTAGTTTTTTGGCGATGCTCTTCCTCCCACATCTCCAACATCATAGCCTGTCGGATCTGTTCCTCTATCATCGTCGCCTTTTCGTGCTGAATAACATTATAAACCGTAGCAATACACCCTATAATCGCACCAAACAGACCAACATCAAATGTCAGCCAATGATTTACCATGATACCTATGTAAAAAACTACTATAAACAAAAGCATGACTACAAAACTGGTTACACCCATATTGAAGTAAAAATTTTTACTATGCATTTTAAATCCTCCAAAACAAACAATAGACGATAGAACACTACACCTCTACCGTCTATTGTAACATTAGAATTCATCAACGTCAAGATAAATTTTAAAACTTGTGGTAATATTTTTGTAAATAAACAATAAATAATCTTTACTCAAACTCATCACACAAAACTGATTCCGGATGATCAGACTTTCTGAATGTTTGCAAATTTAGCCATAATTTTCTTAGTTCCCACTTTATCGAAAGCTACCTCCAGCAGCATATCGTTTCCGACGGGCTGTGCGGAAATTACCAGTCCCTGTCCGAATGCCTTGTGCAGTACATTGTCGCCAACCGAAAAATCTATGGAACCCTGAGCTTTTGGCGTTGAAGCAGGCGATGACGAAATAGCTTTTGCACTTGTCATCAATCTTACCTTTGGCTTAGCGTTCTCAACAATTTCAGGATTACGAACTACCACAACTGCCTGTGTTTCCTCCATATAATCAAGCGGTATCTCGGTTGTGAATACCGATGGTCTGTTGTACTTTGTTGAACCAAAAAGCATTCTCGACTTGGATTTTATCAAATAAAGCTCTTCTTTTGCACGTGTAATGGCAACGTAAGCGAGTCGGCGTTCCTCCTCCATGTCCTCTTCGTTGTAGATAGCCTGAACTCCCGGGAAAATGCCATCCTCCATGCCGGGAATGAACACAACGGGAAACTCCAGTCCTTTTGCGCTGTGCATAGTCATCAAAACTACGCTGTCTGATTCTTCATCATAGTTGTCAATGTCGGTTATGAGTGAGATTTCCTCCAGAAAACCGTACAAGCTTGCCGAATCACCGTTTTCTTCCTCATATTTCACAATATTGGATTTAAGCTCCATGATATCTTCAAAACGCTGCTCGGGATCATCTTTTTCTTTCTTGAGAAAAGCCTGATAGTCGATCTCTTTGATAAGCTCGGTGTAAAGCTCGGCAAGACTTATGTTATCGTCGTCTGCCATATCGGCAAATTTGTTGATAAAAGCTGCAAACGACATCAGCTTTCCCGAAGCCTTTCTGAGTGCATCGTATTCATCTGCACGGCTGATAACCTGAAAAATACTCAGTCCCTCAGCCGCCGCTATCTCGGCAGCCTTGCTGACAGTAGATTCACCGATGGAACGCTTTGGTTTGTTAATAATACGTCTTAATCTTATATTATCGTTAGGATTATTAATAACCTGCAAATAAGAAGTCATGTCCTTAATATGCTCTCTGTCATAGAAACGATGACCGCCTATCAGCCTGTGCGGGATTCCGTTTCTGATAAAGTTATGTTCAATGCTGTTGCTTTGAGCGTTCATGCGGTAAAGTACGGCATAATCGCTGTATTTTCTTCCCTTAGCCACTCCCGAAAGAATAGTGTCTGCAATAAAGGAAGCTTCTTCACGTTCTGTTTTTACGGTATGAAGGTCGATTTTCTTTCCCTCTTGATTTTCAGTCCACAAGGTTTTGCCTTTTCGTTCGGAGTTGTTGCTTATGACTGCATTTGCAGCATTAAGAATAGTCTTTGTGCTTCTGTAATTCTGCTCCAGTCTGATAACTGCCGCATCGTCGAAGGTGTTCTCAAAGGAGAGAATATTTTCTATCGTTGCACCTCTGAATTTGTAAATACTCTGGTCATCGTCGCCTACAACACAGATATTGTTATATTTTGCAGCCAAAAGACTGATAAACTTATATTGTACCTGGTTTGTGTCTTGGTATTCGTCTACCATTATGTATCTGAATTTATTTTGATAATATTCGAGAACGTCGGGGTTTTTCTCAAAAAGCAAAACCGTGTTGCTCAGCAAATCGTCAAAATCCATTGCGTCGGAGGTTTTAAGTCTTTCCTGATAAAGCGCATACACTTTTGCGATCGAGATCTTTCTTGTGTCAGTACCTGCAAGCGCTGCATAACGTTCGGGCATGATCATTGAATCCTTTGCCCTGGATATCTCTCCGATTATGGATTTATGAGAAAGTATTTTATCATCTATGTTCAATTGCTTTTGACATTCTTTTATCAAGCGTTTCTGGTCGTCACTGTCATAAACGGTAAACTTCGAAGAGTATCCCAGTCTTTCTCCGTAAACTCGCAGTATTCTTGCGCAGGTGGAGTGAAATGTTGCGGCCCAGACAGCGCCGCTGCCCTCGGGAACTCTCGCTGCTATTCTATCCTTTAGTTCTCCGGCAGCTTTATTGGTAAATGTAATTGCAAGAATATTCCACGGCTTCACGGGATCGACCGCCAATAGTGATTTTATATACGGGTCAAGCTTTCCTCCGTTTCGAATAAAATTATTCATTTCTTCAACATCGGACTCACTGATACCACCGTTTATAAAATCAGAATGATAGGCATTTCCGAACTCCAGCATATTTGCTATTCGATTTACAAGGACGGTGGTTTTTCCCGATCCCGCACCAGCAAGTATAAGCAACGGGCCGTTTATATGAAAAACCGCTCTTTGCTGAACGCTGTTCATTCTGGAAAATTCCTTTTTCATAACGTTTTTTCTAAGTTCGATCAAGCTTTTAGTTTCTATCATTTTTATCAATTAGATCCTTTCATGAGCGTCGAGTCCTTTGCTTGTTTTAATATAAAACTAAACTCACGCCATAATTTGTTTGTAATACCGTTTTTTGTCGCAGAAAAAACAAAACGAAAGCCTGCAAAATCAGCTGTGACTCATTGACAGCGGTCTGCAAATCAGAAAACCATATTACCGGCTATGCATTCTCCTGTACCAAATCCTGTTCTGTTTTCAATGTTGGCATGAACTTTTCGGCAAGCCTGCTTCTTCCCTTTATATAAAACACACCGAGAATTGAAAAAACTATCGCACCAAGGCAATTAACCATAAGATCTTTCATAGTATCCTTTATACCTATGTCAATATAACCATTGTAGGTGTATTCGGCAGGAATTCCGTTGACCACTCCCGACAGAGTGGTTTTTACATCATTGATAACTACAGCCGAATTTTCACCGCTCGGATTAACACTTGAATTTACAGTCGCTATTGTTGTGTATATGAAATCCTTCTGCATATCTGTTTTCAAAAAGTAATCCATACTAAATTCGAAAAACTCCCAAAGCACTCCAACTGTCATGGAAAAACAAAATGCTACAAAAGCCACAAATATCGGAGAGGCAGTAAAATGAAAACGAGGGTCGTTGTTCAGAATATCGATCAAAGCGAATCCGATGGCTGCCATCATAAAGCCGTTCATGGTGTGAAGCATTGTGTCCCACGATTTAAATGTTCCGTAGAAATTCTGTATCTCACCGAGTATTTCGGCGGAAAATGCAAAAAGAAGAATAATGATCTCCAGCAGCGACGGTAGCTTGATGTTCAGCCGCCTGTCAACAAAAGCAGGTATCAAAAACAACATCAGCGTCAGAACGCACAGCAAAACATTGTAATAATTTCCGTGTACAGCCTGGATAGCCATTGTTGCAATCACAAGCATTCGCAGAACCAGATAAATTATAACCGTACTTTTAGGTTTTCCTTTGATATAATTGCTTGCTTCCCGAAGGAACGACTGCTTCTCGGAATTTTTATTCTTTTTCTGCCGAGCCATAATCAACACCTCAACAATCACATTAAAAACAAGGCACTAAATCGAATAATTGTCTATGGTCGGATAACTCCCTTAACCATATAATTTTACCAAATTTATCGGAATTAGTCAATAGACAAAATTGCGGCAAATTTCTTCACTTATGCAAAACTCTTATTCTTTGTTAATTTGCTGACAATTACTTTTTTCCTGTTCTTCGCTTTCAGCGTTTTTCTCAGACGAAAACGGCATGACAAGCGAGATCCTTGTTCCCAAATTTTCATAGCTCAAAACTTCAAAATAAGCATT
>CACYDY010000285.1 GCA_902773245.1 uncultured Ruminococcus sp. | reverse complement strand
TTAGCCTATTAATTCAAGAATTTTAGCCTCGGCAGCAGCGGCATCAGCTCTGCCGCGGCTTTCCTTCATAACGAATCCGACTATTGACTTTAAAGCCTTCTGCTTACCGTTTTTGTAGTCGGCGACTGCCTTCGGGTTTGCTTCAACAGCTTTTTGACACAAATCATTCAAAGTTGATTCGTCCATTCCTGCCAAGTCACTCTCGGAGATAAATTCTTTGACGCCCTTGCCGGAATCAAGCATTTTCTCAAGCGTAGACTTTGCGAGATTATTTTTAATTTTTCCGTCGTCGATCAGCTTAACAAGCTCTTTAAGCTGATCGGCAGTGATCGAAACATTGAACTCCTCTTTATCGGACTCGGTTTCCAAGCGGCGGAAGATCTGTCCGATAATAAAATTAGCAGCCGTTTTCGGATTTTTCACGCCGTTCGACGCCGATTCGAAAAACTCGGCTATATTTCTGTACTTAGCGATATTCTGAGCGTCTTTTTCATTAAGACCGAGATCGTTAACATATCTCTCCTGCTTTGCAGCCGGAAGCTCGGGGATACGACCCCTTAGCTCGTCTATCTCCTCATCTGTCACGCTGATAGTTACCAGGTCCGGATCTCTGAAATATCTGTAGTCGTTTGCGTCTTCCTTTCCTCTCATCGAAGAGGTCGTATTGGTAACATCATCATATCTCAGCGTTTGCTGCTCAACCTTTCCGCCCGACTCGATCAGATCGACCTGTCGTGAAAATTCGTATTCCATCGCTTTACCGATGAATGTGATCGAGTTCATATTCTTGATTTCGGTTCTTGTGCCAAGCTCCTCACTTCCGACAGGACGAACGGAAATATTAACGTCACATCTCATACTTCCCTCCTGCATTTTGCAGTCGGAAATCCCGATATATCTCATGATCTGCTGGAGCTTTTCGACATATTCTTTAGCTTCCTCAACAGATCGGATATCCGGCTCGGACACGATCTCTATCAGCGGAACACCTCCTCGGTTATAGTCAATGTAGGTATCCCCTCTTTTGTGAATAAGCTTTCCTGCGTCTTCTTCGATGTGAATTCTTGTAAGTCTTATTCTCTTACCGCTGCTAAGCTCAACGTAACCGTGTTCGCACAGCGGTTTGTCATACTGCGAGATCTGATATGCTTTCGGCAGATCGGGATAGCAGTAATTCTTTCTGTCCATTTTTGAAATATTGGCGATCTCACAATTTGTGGCAAGACCCGCCATGATTGCATATTTAACTACCTGTCTGTTCAGCTTTGGCAAAGTACCCGGCAATCCGATACAGATCGGACAGCAATGCGTGTTTGAATCGGCTCCGAACTCTGTCGTACAGGAGCAAAAAATCTTTGTATTTGTAGCAAGCTCGACGTGTGTTTCAAAACCTGCGACCATTTCGTATTTCATTGATTTTCCCTCCTTAAAGCTTTACACCGTACTGCGAAGATCTGAGCATCTCCGAGCCGACTGCATTTTCATACTGCCAAGCAGCATTCATAATTTTGCTCTCACAGAATGTGTCGCCGATAAGCTGCATTCCGATAGGCATACCCTTATCGTTAAAACCGCAGGGAATACTTATACCGGGCAAACCGGCTATATTAACGGGAACCGTGCAGATATCTGTCAAATATGTTTCGATCGGATCGCTGATAGCGTTGCCCTTTTCAAATGCCGTCATAGGAACGGTCGGAGCAAGTATCACGTCACAATTCTTAAAAGCGTTTTTGAACGCATTGACAATAGAACCTCTCAAATTCTGAGCCTTCTTGTAATATGCGTCATAGTAGCCTGCGCTGAGAACATAAGTACCCAAAAGGATACGTCTTTTGACCTCACCGCCGAAGCCCTCGCTGCGTGTCTTGCAGATCATTTCGTTAATATCCTTATAAGAATCGGTTCTGTAGCCGTATCTTATTCCGTCATATCTTCCGAGATTGGACGAAGCCTCCGCGCAGGCAAGAATATAATAAACAGGAAGAGCATATTTCAACGCAGGAAGATCAAAATAAACGATCTCGGCGCCCAGGGACTTATAAACCTCGCAAGCCTTTTCAACTGAAAGTCTTACGTCATCTCTGATACCCTCCAGGTATTCTCTTGCGACGCCGATCTTCATACCCTTAATGTCATTTTTAAGCGTAAGCTCGGTCGGATCACCTTTTCTTCCCCTGCTCGTGGAATCCATTTTATCATAATCGGAAATAGCGTCATAAACGATCGCAGCGTCTTCGACTGTAGTTGTGATCGGGCCTATCTGATCAAAGCTTGACGCATACGCTATCAACCCGAAACGTGAAACCGCCCCGTAAGTCGGCTTAAGTCCTACAATACCGCAAAAGCTTGCCGGCTGTCTGATGGAACCGCCCGTATCGGAGCCAAGTCCGTAAACGGCAATATTGCCCCCTACCGCAGAAGCAACGCCTCCCGAGCTGCCGCCTGCTACATGGTCAATATTATGAGGGTTTGCAGCGCCTCCGAAGCAGGACGTTTCGGAAGACGAACCCATAGCAAATTCGTCCATGTTTGTTTTTCCGAGCAAAACAGCGTTTTTCTTGGAAAGGGATTCCCAAACTGTCGCATTGTAAATAGGTGTATAACCCTCCAGGATCTTTGAGCAGCAGGTAGTTTCAATTCCCTTTGTGGAGATATTATCCTTGAGCGTCATCGGGATACCCTCAAGCGGCGAAAGCGTTTCACCTTTAGCAATTTTCTCGTCGACCTTTTTTGCCGTATCAATGGCAGCGTCGGGTGTTACCCTAACATAAGCGTTAAGGTCTTTGTTTGCGTTTTCAATTTCGCCGAGAAATTTTTCGGTAAGCTCCAGACAAGAGATCTCTTTGTTTTGAAGCATCTTGCCATAATGTTTGATTTTTCCCTCTGCCATAATTACACCCTCTTGCGAACGAGGAAATGCCCCTCGCCAATATCATTTGCATTTTTGAGAATCTCTTCTCTGTCATAAGACTCGACAACCTCGTCCTCTCTGAACGCATTGGAGAGATTGTTAATATTATCAAACTCAACTCCCTCTTCGGAAGCATTATTTATAGTATCGGCAAATTTTATAATATCATCCATGGCTTTTGTCATTTCATCAAGCTCTTCATCGGCGATATAAAGCTTTGAAAGTCTTGCGATTGCCAACACGTCCTCATGGGTAACCATAAAAATCGTCCTTTCAGAATTATCTTAATTTAATATGCACTTCTCTGAGCTGCTGCTCGGTAACATCTCCCGGCGAACCGAGAAGAAGATCCTGAGCATTGCTGTTCATCGGGAATGCGATAACCTCACGGATATTCTCTTCTCCTGTGAGAAGCATGATCATTCTGTCAACACCCGGAGCCATACCGGCGTGCGGCGGAGCGCCGTACTGGAACGCATTGTAAAGCGCAGAAAATTTCTCCTTGAGCTGTTCTTCGGTATATCCTGCGATTTCAAAAGCCTTTATCATAATATCGAGATCATGATTTCTTACTGCGCCCGACGAAAGCTCGACGCCGTTGCAGACAATATCATACTGATAAGCGAGGATATCCACGGGATTCATTGTGTTGAGCGCTTCAAGTCCGCCCTGCGGCATTGAGAACGGATTGTGAGTAAAGATAATATTGCCGCTGTCCTCGTCATACTCATACATCGGGAAGTCTACAATAAAGCAAAGCTCGAATTTGCTGTCGTCAATGATACCAAGTCTTGAAGCGACCTCGGTTCTGATCTGACCTGCAAGCTTCGGAGCAAGGTCTGCGCTGTCGGCGATAAAATAACAAACAGCGCCCGGCTTCAGATCCGTTCTTTCGATAAGAGCCTTTTTGTCCTCTTCGGGGAGGAATTTATCTATCGGACCGTCAAAAGTCATATCATCTCTGACCTTAACGTAGCCCAAACCTTTCATTCCGATCGAAAGAGCATACTCTTCCATCTTCTTGAACCAGCTCTTTGACTGACCTGCGCAATTCGGAACATTGATAGCGCGCACGGTTTTTCCTCTGAACGGGCCGAAATCGGTTTCAACAAACATATCGCTGATGTCGGTAATAACGAGCGGATTTCTCAAATCGGGCTTATCCGTACCGTATTTGATCATAGCTTCTTTGTAAGGTATTCTCTTAAAAGGCGGCTTGCTTACTTCCTTGTCGCTGAATTTTGAGAAGGTGTTATAAAGAACCTGCTCTGCGGCAGCGAACACATCTTCCTGTGTTGCGAACGCCATCTCGAAATCAAGCTGATAGAACTCACCCGGAGATCTGTCGGCACGAGCGTCCTCATCTCTGAAACACGGAGCGATCTGGAAATATTTATCAAAGCCCGATACCATGAGAAGCTGCTTAAAAATCTGAGGAGCCTGAGGAAGAGCATAGAACTTGCCCTTATGCTTGCGGCTCGGAATAAGATAATCTCTTGCACCTTCGGGAGAAGAAGTTGAGAGTATCGGAGTAGAGATCTCCAAAAATCCCATCTCGTTCATCTGAGAACGAAGATAAGAAATAATCTTGCTTCTGAGAACGATGTTATCATGATTTTTCTTGTTTCGAAGATCAAGATAGCGATACTTAAGGCGAACCTCTTCTTTAACTTCCTTTGACGAAGCGACCTCAAACGGAAGATTAGCCTTAGATTTTCCGAGAACTCTCAGGCTGTCGGTATGAACCTCGACCGTACCGGTAGCGATTTTGGGATTTACGGTATCCTCATCACGTTTTACGACCTTGCCGGAAACTGTAACGGTACACTCCTTGTTTACACCTTTAAGAAGATCATCATCATGAACGACAACCTGAACAACACCGTACTGATCACGGATATCAAGAAACATTACGCCGCCGTGATCTCTGATATTTTCAACCCAGCCTGCAACTCTGACTTCCTTGCCGATGTCGCTTTCTCTAAGCTCACCGCAGTTATGTGTGCGGTATTCGTTTTCTCTGAACATATATTTCTACCCTTTCATGCAAGAATTACTTTATAGCTATAAATGAGCAAACCTATTAAACAATAGTCAAAATGCACAAAGGTTTATAAAAATGCCGCATAGCGTCATTTTTGGAGCAATATATCGTTAAGGGCGCTGCCCTTAAAAGCCCGCCAAAGGCTCTGCCTTTGGAAACCGCCCACTTTTTGAAAAAAGCGGGACAAAAACTTTAATTGTCCTCTTTCAAGCTTTTATTGTAAAATTTTCAAAATTGCTCATTTATAGTTTA
>CACYDY010000284.1 GCA_902773245.1 uncultured Ruminococcus sp. | reverse complement strand
TTTTCCTAAAACTGTAGAGAATGCGCAGTGCGGAGTTTTGGCTTTATAAATCCGCTGTCTGCAGCTTAAGGAAATATGTGGTTCAAATGCAGAGGTTCGGGGACGCAGTCCCCGATAGGCTGTGGGTGACGTCAATGAAGTAAAATAGAATGAACTTCTTGGATCGACAGAAAATGAGCTTTAAGTTGTGGACAGTGATTACCTGAATATAAAAAGATGAGAGTAAAGCACATCAGCGCTTTACTCTCGGGAAAGAAAAATATGAAAAAATGGGAATGTCGAAATTGTTAATTATTCGCTTGCTTCGGCTTTTCTCTGCTCGATAACTTTTTGAGCTATGTTTGCAGGAGCGTCCTCGTAGCGAACGAACTCAAATGTATATGTTCCTCTGCCTTGGGTCGACTGTCTGAGGAAAACCGAGAAATCGTGCATTTCGGCCATAGGAACTTCTGCGTCGATTTCCTGATATCCGTCCTCGGCGGGGTTCATGCCGAGAACTCTGCCGCGGCGTTTTGTAACCTCACCCATAATGTCACCCATGTTGTTGTCGGGAACTACAGCCTTGAGCGATCCGATAGGCTCAAGCAAAACGGGGTTTGCCTGGGGCATACCGTTTTTGTAAGCGATCGAAGCCGCCGTCTTGAATGCCATTTCGGAGGAGTCAACCGGGTGGTAGGAGCCGTCGTAAAGCGTTGCCTTCAAACCTACTACCGGGTATCCTGCGAGGGGACCCTTTGCAATGCTGTCACGAAGTCCCTTTTCAACTGCCGGGAAAAATCCTTTCGGAACAGATCCGCCGACAACTCTTTGATCAAACAGAAGATCCTCGCCGTCGTATGGTTCAAATTCTATCCAAACATCACCGAACTGTCCGTGACCGCCTGACTGCTTTTTGTGTCTGCCCTGAACCTGAACTTTTTTCTTGATAGTTTCTCTGTAAGCAACCTTTGGCTGTTCGAGGATCACGTCGATTCCGTATTTATTTTTAAGCTTTGAAACAACAACGTCCAAATGCTGTTCGCCCAAACCGGAAACTACCATTTGATGTGTTTCGTGATTGTTTTTGAAAGAAAGCGTTTTGTCCTCTTCGCAAAGCTTTGTCAAGCCCTGAGCGACTTTGTCCTCGTCGCCCTTTTTCTTTGGATAAACAGCCATCGAATACGAAGAGTTCGGATACTCGATTCCGTCAAGAACTACCTTCCTTATCGGAGAACAAAGAGTATCTCCCGTGTTTGTATAAAGAAGCTTGGGAATACAGCCGATATCGCCTGCGCCCACATAAGAAACGTCTTCCTGTTTCTTTCCTCTCGGGATCATCACCTTGGTGATACGTTCGCTTTCGCCGGTTCTCATGTTGATCAGCGGAGCGTCGGTTGTAACCTTGCCCGAAAGAACCTTGAAGTATGAAAGCTTACCTACAAACGGATCGGAAACCGTTTTGAAAACAAGCGCAGCCGTCGCAGCGGAAGAATTTACGCTGACTTCAACCAGATCGCCGTTTGGATCGGAGCCGATCTCGCCGCCCTTTGAAGCGGCATTCGGAGCAAGCCATACAAGGCTGTTCAGGAACTGGTCGATTCCGTAAGTAAGCTGAGCGTCGCCGCAGAATACGGGGCAGATGGTTCCGTCCTTGACGCCTTGAGAAACGCCGAGAATTATCTCTTCCGGAGTGAACTCTTCGCCCATGAGGAACTTGTCGAGAAGCTCTTCGCTTGTTTCGGCAACTGCTTCTTTGATGGCAGTGCGCAAGCCCTCGAGTCTGTCGCCCATGTCCGGAAGGGGAACCTGAGTTACGGTTCCGTTTTCGTATTTATATGCTTTATAATCAAAAAGATTAACATAAGTATTTGCCTGACCGTTTTCGATGTAGGGAACTACAACAGGGCAAACAGACGGGCCGAACTTTGATTTCAATGTTTCAAAAACACGATAGAATCTTGCGCTTTCATCGCAAAGACCGTTTACAAAGAAGACTTTTGTCAATCCTTGATTATCGGCAAGCTTAACGGCTTTTTCGGTTCCTATGTTAACGCCGCCCTTTCCGGAAACAACGATAACAGCCGTGTCGGCTGCGCGCATTCCCTCATACAGACCGCCCTGAAAATCAAGAAGACCGGGAGTGTCAATAATATTGATCTTGTTGCCCTTCCACTCCAGCGGAGCGATCGAGGACACAACGGAAATTTTTCTTTTTATTTCTTCGGGATCAAAGTCAAGAGTAGTGTTGCCGTCTTCGATTTTACCCAATCTGTCAGATGCGCCCGAGAGGTAGAGCATGGCCTCGGCAAGCGACGTCTTTCCGCAGGAACCGTGTCCTGCGAGAGCGATATTGAAAATCTTGTTTGGTTCGTACTGTTTCAATCGGAATAACTCCTTTCGGTATATACATTCAGTATATATTATTAAGATTATTTATTTTAAATACCTTGTAATTTTGGAGTGTTTATTGTAAATAAATGGAAAACAGAAATAAAATTCCTACAATAAAATCTCCTACTGATTATTAATTATATCACGAATGCACAAAAAATCAACGAAAATTTTCATGTTTTTATAAAATTAACTCATTGCACTAAAAGCACAGCTGTTGTTTGGCAGTATTGCACAAAAATATTGAGATGTGTGGTGCCAATTGTTAATTATTTCGCAGTGAATTTAAATGCCGTTGGATTTAATCAGTGGTTCCTTACACCTGAGGAGAGTTTTGTTTATGAAATTTGCATATGTGTCATAATGTTACAAACACGGCGCATATATTATAACAAACTAAACCGGAGGGACGTTTTATGAGAGTATTTATTTTGACAAGAAAACGATTGGCAGTGTTGGGTGCGGCTCTTGCGGTCGTGCTGTGTTTGGGAGTTTTTCGATTTGCCGACAACGGCACGGCTGTTGCCGCCAATGCTTCTCAAAGGAGCATTCCGATTTACTGTGTTGATACCGACGAGAAAAAAGTCAGCATAAGTTTTGACGCCGCTTGGGGAAACGAACAGACTCAGACTCTTCTTGACACACTCGAAGAGTATAAGGTAAAGTCTACTTTTTTTCTGGTCGGAGATTGGGTCAGAAAGTACCCCGAAGATGTAAAGAATATAGCAAAGGCGGGGCATGATGTAGGAAATCATTCCAATACTCACCCATACATGACAAAGCTTGACGAATCGGGAATAAAAAGCGAAATAGAAACCTGCAACAGCGAGGTCGAAAAGCTGACCGGAAAGAAACCGACGCTTTTCAGACCGCCCTACGGCGATTATGACAATAAAGTCGTGGATACTGTCAGAGGAATGGGAATGTACTGCGTTCAATGGGACGTTGACACGCTCGATTGGAAAAACATTTCGGGTCAGGAAATGTGTGACAGAATCAAAAAGAATATTAAAAACGGCTCGATAATACTAATGCACAACGGAGCTGAAAACACCCCGGCAGCGCTTCCGATGATAATTCAGACCATTCGTGATCTCGGCTACGAGATAGTTCCGATATCCGAACTGCTGCCGAAAGGGGATTATACAACAGACCATACGGGAATGATGATACCCAAGAATACTTCAAAAAGCAGCGCTGCAAGCAGTACAGCCGCTTCGCAAACCACAGCTTCCGAAAATGAACAGACAAGGCAGACCGCAGCTCAGGTGAACAGCGCGACGGATTACAACACATCATCGAAGAATCAAAATGTTTCACAAATTGTTTCGTCAAAAAATTCCGACTCCGTTTCGATGAATGCTTCGCCGCAATATACCACTTCGACAAATCAAGGCGTAAAGGGAGAATTTGACGGGCTTCTCAATAACAAAAAGAAAAAGTAGCATAAGCTAAAAAAAGAAGGCAGACTCGTTTTTCGGGCTGCCATCTTTTTTATGATTTTTTAATATTCTATTGACTAAAAATGAAAATTTTTATATAATATATACGATATTATGTGGTGATATTATCGTAAACGACATTAAATTTGGCTTAAGTAGAGCTTTTATAAACCTTAACATTGTTCTTAGGGGACGCTCATCACGCAAAGCGTCCCCTCTTCCAAAACAGTCCACCGGACTGTTTTGGAATTCACCCCTTGCAAAGGGCTGAACGCTAAGGTGTTTCGCCGGCGGCACGACGGCGACTCCCTAAAGGGATTAGGCTTCGCCGT
>CACYDY010000283.1 GCA_902773245.1 uncultured Ruminococcus sp. | reverse complement strand
CTTGCTCTAAAGGATACGGTTACTTTTTGATAAAAATATGCAAATCGGAAAGCAATAGCTTTGTTCTGAGGAAGCACTGATTAAATCCGGTGCTCATATTGCGAAGAATTTTTTCAGGCAAATTGTACGAAAATCGTGCAGGAATACTGACGTACCCCAAGGGCACTTCCTTCGGGCGTATTTCAAACGATTTGAGTATAATTTGACGAAAAAAGCAAGCAAGATGAGTGCCAAGCCCGTAAGGCGTGATTTAATCAGTGGTTCCCTAAAGCTATTGCTTGTTTTCGATAGCAGCATTTGCGGGTGATTTGGGAATTGTGAGGAAATGAAAAGTTATTCATGAACAGTTCCCGTTGTTTAGAATAAATGTTTCCAAGCTTTGGAAACAGTGGGAGCATGATTTTATGAAAAAAGACGTACAGCATATCTTTTTGATCGGGGCTAAGTCACTCGGTGCTTACGGAGGATACGAAACCTTTGTGAATAAACTGACCGAATATCATCAGAATGACAGTACAATAAAGTATCATGTTGCCTGCAAAGCAAACGGAAGCGGCTGTATGGACGAAACAAAGCTTGATGGAGTTACCGATATCGTCAAAGACAGAAAAGGGAACACATTGGAGTTTGCATATCACAATGCACGCTGCTTTAAGATCGGAATACCCGAGAAAATCGGCTCCGCACAAGCAATTTATTACGACTTAAAGGCACTGAATGAATCCTGCAGATATATTAAAAAGAATAGTATAAATGATCCGATCGTCTATATAATGGCTTGCCGGATAGGTCCTTTCATCAAATATTACTATAAAAAAATTCACAGGCTTGGCGGAAGAGTATACCTCAACCCCGACGGACATGAGTGGCTCAGAGGAAAGTGGAGCCGTCCTGTAAGAAAATACTGGAAAATATCCGAACAGTTAATGGTTAAATGGTCTGATCTTTGTATTTGTGATTCAATAAATATTGAAAAGTATATCCACGAATGCTATGATAAAAAAGGAATTAGGAAAAAAAATCCCGAAACGACGTTTATTGCCTACGGTGCCGAAACAAGACGCAGCGAGCTTTCGGATGACGATCCCCGGATTGTTGAGTGGTACGGCAGCAAGGCTCTAAAGCCAAAAGAGTATTACCTGGTGGTTGGAAGATTTGTTCCCGAGAATAATTTCGAAACTATGATCAGAGAATTTATGAAGAGTCACAGCAAAAAGAATTTTGCTATTATTACAAATACCAATGATAAATTCCTTGATGAGCTGGAGAAGAAGCTTCATTTTAAAGCCGATAAAAGAATAAAATTTGTCGGAACGGTGTATGATCAGGAGCTGCTGATGAAAATAAGAGAAAACGCATTCGGATATTTTCACGGTCATGAGGTTGGAGGTACAAATCCAAGCTTGCTTGAAGCGCTTGGTTCAACCGATCTGAACCTTCTTTTAGATGTCGGATTCAACCGAGAGACAGCAAAGGATTCCGCTTTATATTGGAGCAAAGACAGCGGTAATCTGGCAGAGCTTATTGATAAAGCCGACAGTCTTTCAACCGAAACTATCCGGAATTACGGAAAACTTTCAACAAAGCGTATCAAGGACGAGTATAATTGGAATTATATTGCCGAAAGGTACAAAAGTGTGTTTGAAATTCACTGATTACAACATAAGAAAATATAATTATCGAACGCAGGGTTGGGGGCGTCAGCCCCGATAGGGTGGGGACAATACAGTAAAATATAATCAAATTTTTGGTCGATAGGAATGAGCCTTAAGCTGTGGACAGCTAAAAATTGTATGATCGATCTTTTGAAAAAACGATGAATTATCAGAGGTTGCTTATGACTAATATTGAAATGCTGCATGAGGTAGATCTGGATCTTGTAAAGGCTGTTGTGAAAATATGTGATGAGAACGATCTCATTTATTATATGTCGGGGGGAACTCTTCTTGGTGCTGTTCGCCACAAAGGCTTTATTCCCTGGGACGACGATGTTGATCTTGCTATGCCCAGAGATGACTATGAAGCGTTTTTAAAAATTGCACCCGGTCTGCTTCCGAAAAATCTAAAAATCGTTAATTACAGAACGGATCCACAGTATCAATATTACATTACAAGAGTGCGTGATACCGATACCAAAGTCGAAGAAGTGCGTATTAACAACAGCTCACGCTATACCAATGCTTCAATTGATATTTTTCCGCTGGACGGTACGCCCAATAATTTTCTGATCAGAAAGCTGTACTTTTTTCGTGTGATGACACACAGGGCGCTGATGTCGCTGTGCTACAAGGACTCGATCGACAGAAGCAGAAAACGAAGCAAAAAAGAACAGATCTTTCTGTTTATTATGGAAAAATTACCAATCGAAAAAATATTTGATCCTTACAAAGAAAAGTGTAAAATTGACAAATTGATGCGTCGGCACCGGGTCGATAAATCCGATAATATCGGCTGCCTTATGGGGGCGTACAGAACAAATCAGATAGTTCCCAAAGCGTACTTTGGAAACGGCAGTATGTATACCTTTGAATCGCTTACACTGAGAGGACCGGAGCTTTATGACAATTATTTAAAGCAAATGTACGGAGATTACATGAAGCTTCCGCCGGAGGATTCCAGAAAGGTTCATTTTAAGATCGTTGAAATTCGCGGAAAGAGTGTAGATTAGTGAGATGGTGAAAATGGCAAAATACAAGATAGGTTACACCCAAGGCGTTTTTGATATGTTCCATGTGGGTCATCTCAACTTGTTGATAAATGCGAAGGAACAGTGTGATTTTCTGATCGTAGGAGTAAATTCCGACGCCCTGGTCAGTAGCTACAAAAACAGGATCCCCATTATCAATGAAAATGATCGAATGAAAATTGTCGGAAATATAAAATGCGTTGATAAAGTTATTCTGGCGGATACCCTGGATAAAAACAGGTTTTTAAAAGAATTGGGCTTTGACGTTATTTTTATCGGCAATGATTGGAAGGGGAATGAACGCTGGAATAAAACCGTGGAGGAAATGAAGGCTTCCGGAGTAGATGTTGTGTTTCTTCCTCATACAGACGGGGTCAATTCTGCTATGCTGAGAGATCAGGTATCCGACAAAATAAATGATGAGTAGTGCGGTGGCCGGTTAAATGAAAAGAAAAATAATACTCTTAATTTCCGAATCACATAACAGCTTGGGTTTGTTTTCCGATCTTGAAAATGACGAGAACGTAAGTGTTATCGTTGTAAAGCAAAGAAGTATTTCAAATCCGTTCTTAAAAATGATAAAAAAGCTTCATACAAGCAGTACCGTAAATAAACATATTGCTCTGCCGTTTCGCAAGCTTTGGTTTCAGTCTGTTGATATAAAGCTTGAGAAGGATACTCGGTATGTAATAGCAGTGGTTGATCTTGCGCTCAGAGGACTTGATCTTGATTATTTAAATATGCTGTTTTCCAAGCCGAATGTGAACAATGCACTTATAATGATCAATTCATTTGACGCTTCCTCGATAGGAATGCTTGAAATAAAAAAGGAGCTTTTCAAGCTTCGGTGGAACAGGATCCTCACCTTTGACCCCGCAGACGCTGAAAAGTATTCGTGGGAATATATGGGGTGCTGCTATTATTCCATGCATGACGCCGCTTTGATAAAAAAGAGTTATCAAAGCAGTGAAACCTTTGACGCATATTTTACGGGCGGTCTTAAAGGTGAAAGAGAACAGCTGATCGTCAATTGCTTTGAAAAGCTTTATAATTCGGGTATTAAAACGAGTTTTAATATATTGGTCACAGGTTCAAGAAGATTAAAAAAGCTGTATTATCAGGATAGGATCAATTATTACTCAGGCGGCTGGATCCCGTATGAAAAGGTTCTTTCGGATGTGCTGAACTCTGATGTGATCATAGAAATACTGCAAAAAGGACAAAACGGTCCTTCGCTGAGGTATTATGAGGCTGTGTG
>CACYDY010000282.1 GCA_902773245.1 uncultured Ruminococcus sp. | reverse complement strand
GACATACTCCACGGAAAAACCGACGTATTCGCCGCAACCTCCCGCTTCATCGCATATCTTGTGCAGTCACGCAAGTATTATTATAATCAATTTTTCCCGATTCGTCAATAGTTTTACAAATTTGTTTCCGTAAAACATTTACTAACTTCAAAATTATTTTTGGTTATTTTGACAATTAAATCGTAGTTTTGCGCAAACGAAACCCGTCCGAGAATTTCATCAAAACAAATTCTCGGACGGAGATGTTAAAATCAAGTATTACTCTTTGCTGAATATTTGCATAATATCAAAGAATGTATCGTCATCATCAACGGAAGAAGACGTTTTTGTCGGAGCAGCTGCCGGAGCTGCCACAGCTGCGTCGGGCACGCTCTTTTCGGGCTCGGGAGTCTTTGCTTCAACGGTTGTACGCTGCGGCTGAAAAGATGTTGTTCTCTTCTCTGTTTTGATGAGAGGAGCCGAGCTTACGGACACACTTCTTTTGGGAGCGGGCTTTTGTTCCTCATCGCCAAAGCCTGTTGCAATAACCGTAACACGGATCTCGTCCTCAAGCTCGTCACTGAGAACAGCGCCCCAAATAATGTTTGCGTCCTCGTCGGCTTTTTCGGTGATCATCGTTGAAGCGATGTCGATCTCGTCGAGTCCGATATCACTCGAAGCTGTAATATTAACAACAAGACCCTTTGCGCCCTCGATAGATGTTTCGAGAAGCGGCGAGCTGATAGCCTTGTTTGCAGCCTCCGCTGCCTTGTCCTTACCCGTTGCGGTACCTACGCCCATGTGAGCAAGACCTGCTTCCGCCATAACTGCGGTTACATCGGCAAAGTCAAGATTTACAAGACCCGGAATAAGGATAAGATCGGAAATACTCTGCACACCTTGTCTAAGTACATCGTCCGCAACCTCAAAAGCGTTTTTGAGAGTGATCCTCTCTTCGCTTACGCACTTCAATCTTTCGTTCGGAACGATAACCAGCGAGTCGACTTCCTGTCTTAAAGCCTCAATGCCTGCCTCTGCCTGCTTCATGCGATGCTTGCCTTCAAAAGCGAAAGGCTTGGTAACAATCGCAACTGTAAGTATGCCAAGCTCCTTGGCGATCTTTGCAACAACGGGAGCCGCACCTGTTCCCGTGCCGCCGCCCATGCCGGCTGTAATAAACACCATATCGGTATCCTTGAGAGCGGCAGCGATCTCGTCTGCGTTCTCGATAGCCGCTTTTTCGCCGATTGCCGGCTGAGAGCCTGCGCCCTTGCCGTGTGTGAGCTTTTCTCCTATATGAATTTTCTGATTTGCTTTTGACGTCTGCAAAACGTGGTCATCGGTATTGATTGCAATAAACTCAACCGACTGAACATTGCTGTTCACCATGCGGTTAACGGCATTTCCGCCGCCGCCGCCGACACCGATCACCTTAATTACGGGCAAATTGCCGTTATACTCTTCTTCCAACTGGAAAGCCATTTTATATTCCTCCTGACGTATTGATCACCAAAAATGCGGTTGTTTATCCTGTTTTCGATTTTCTGTTCCGAAAATACGCTTGTTACACTTTGTTACTATATAAATTTATCACATTTGCACTGAAAATTCAATAATATTTTGTAAAATCAGAAAATTTCGACATATCGCTTAAAAAATTACACCTTTTTTATACAATAATTACAACATTGTAACAAAGAAATCGGTTTTAAATTATTCGTGTAAAGAAATTTAGACGCAAATTAAAATTCCGATATTCTTTCATGGAATTTATAAACAAATCAACCGTGAATAAGATCAGTTATATTGTGTTCCGTAGTCGCTTATAATATTCCCTGACTGAGATTCATACGATCCATCATCGGTCTTTTCGGGAATTTCCTCAGAGGGTATCGGCTCGGTATATTCTTCGTCGTCTTCTATAATATCGTCCATATAATCATACTCTTCCTCGCTTGAAGTGTTCTTCCTGCTTTCATTGTAATACTCCTCGGCGCTCTTGATTTCGGTTGAACCGTTCATTGCGCTTCTGTCAGTGGAAGCACCGTCCGCTGCCGCCGATGAAACACTGTTTTCCGCAGCCGACAAAGTATTTGAATAGATCGGAGTAAAATACGATGATTTTCTCTCGCTGCTTGCAAGCGAAACATCGAGATCGCCCCTGTCGCCGGCAGCAAGCTCGGTGTTTATGATAGTCATTGCCGTTCTGAGCTTATATCCCACGTCCTCGGGCACACCGAGAAGTATGGTTATGCGATTGTCGTAGTTCAGCTTTATGTTTGCGGTATTTGAAATATCTATTCCGTAAATTCCGGGCACATCATTCTCATTGATGCTTTCGATGACCTCGTCTAATATTTGCCGTGTAGAGCTTTTTTCAATGTTAATATATTCCCCGACATTGCTGATCGTCAGCTTTAAGCCTTTAAGCAGCGGTATGTTTGCTCTCTGCTGAGGCACGATCTCCAGAATACGTCCCTTTGAGCTGACGATCACAAATCCGTCCGAGGAAGCGATCTGATACGACGCTACAGCCGTTTCGACCGTGATTATCTGAGTCCCCGGAATACGAAAAGTCACCTCGGCATTTTCGATATACGGATACTTTTCCACTATCTTCTTAACCGCTGCTTTTCGTTTTGACATAAAAATATTTTCGCTGTACTTTAATCCGCTTGTATTAATGATCTCTTCGTCGGAGTAGGGTATATTTTCTCCTTCAACAACAATATCCGTTGTCTTGAACATGACTGTAAGTGATATTAATACCGCCGCAGCAACAATTATCAAAAAAACACCGACGTAGCTTGCGGTAATTCTAAGCTTTCGCTGCGATTCGGTGAGAGGCTTGCGATGACTGTTTGTTTCTTTTTGTTCGCTGACAGGATCAAAGCTTTCGTCGGAATCGTCGGACGGCGCTCCCCCTTTTTTAAGCGCGCTGCCGTACAGCCTTTCAAAGTAATCGTCTTTTTCGGTTTTTTTATGTATATCGGAATCAAAATTTGCAAATCTGCTTTGCCCGATTTTATAGTTCTCTTCGAAGTCGTTTTCGTCCACAGGCGTTTCAAAAGCCGCAAACGGGTTATCTTCATCTTCGCCGCTTCGTTGCTGCTCTCTGAGCAACCGCCGTTTTTCTGCGGCTGTAAGCTTCTTTTCTTTATTTTTTTTATTCATCTTCTTGTCGGAACCGGCGTTTTTCTTTTCCCTACTCATAGCATCTCACGTCATTTCTTTACTGAATTTCAAATTCTTTTAACATCGCCGCCAAGATTACTCAAAACCGCTTCTATATTCTCATAACCTCTGTCGAGATATTTTATTCCCCCGACGGCAGATCTGCCCTCTGCTCCCAGAGCGGCAACTATCAAAGCAGCCGCGCCTCTGAGATCCATAGCGTCCACTTCGGCTCCGTGCAGACATTCAACCCCCTGCGAAACGGCTACTTTTCCCTCAACCTTTATATTTGCTCCCATTCTCAAAAGCTCGCCGACATGGAGATATCTGTTTTCAAATATATTCTCAATAAAAAGCGTAGTACCCTTGCTTTTTGCGATCATTCCCATTACAGGCGCTTGGGCGTCTGTCGGAAATCCCGGATACGGCATAGTGCGAATGATCTTCGGCGCAGTCAGTCTTTGTGGACTGTCAAAACAAATGCTGCTGCCTTGTATGGAAACATTGCAGCCGCATTCTTCGTATATTGACAAAACAGCGCCCAAATGAGAAGGAATAAGATGATCAAGCCGTATTCTGCCGCCCGTTGAGGCGCAGCACGCAAGCAGCGTTGCGGCAACTATTCTGTCGGGAATTATGGTATGCCTTGCTCCCTTGAGTGTACTGACTCCGTCAATAACCACGGTTCCCTCTCCCGCACCCGAAATATTCGCACCGCAGCTGTTTAAATAATCCGCCAGATCACAGATCTCGGGTTCTCTTGCCGCATTAGTGATAACAGTTGTACCCTCTGCGACAGATGCGCATATCATTATATTTTCGGTAGCCCCCACACTTGGGAACGAAAGAGATATCTTTGCGCCGCTGAGTCCGTTGGGAACATAACATTTAAAAACTCCGTGATCGTCGTTTATTTCAACACCAAGCTGCGACAGCGCTTTCAAATGGAGATCTATGGGACGTGGACCTATCTCGCAGCCGCCCGGAAAACACATACTCGCACTTCCGGTTCTTGCAAGCAGCGCGCCCAAAAAGATTATCGAAGAACGCATTTCTCTCATCAAACTGTTAGGAATACTGTTCCTGTTAAGCCCCCTGCTGTTACAGACAAGCGTTCCGCCGTTAAACTCAACGTCGCACCCAAGATATCTAAGAATATTGATCGATCCGCTTACATCCGACAAATCGGGACAATTATGCAGAATACTCTCATCTCCGCTCAGCAGTGTTGCCGCCAAGATCGGCAGCGCACTGTTTTTCGCACCGTGAACGGACGCTTCTCCTTTCAGCCGTTTCATGCCGTTTATAACAAGCCGTGACAAATCACAACACCCTCTCTTTTTTGTAGTTAGCGTATTGCATATTATGCGATTTTTTAAATTCTGACACACGTCCCGACTTTTATGATTTTCGGATAAAGCTGAATTTATCGGTTTATAATATTGCCCCTATCAGTTTCTGACATATCGGCTTTAAGACTTGTATTTATTGTAGGTATCCATTATTATTTTATAAATTCTTTCGTTTGCGTCTATTATTGCCATCTTCTTTGCATTTGCCGAATACTCCGCAAGCTTGCTTTTATCGCTGACTATTTTGTCGACCTTTTCGGTCAGCAGTTCGCCCGTAAGCTCGCTCTCTTCGATAAGCTCGCCGGCATTTTTGTTGACCAGCGCCATGGCATTATGATACTGATGATTCTCCGCAACATTCGGCGAAGGTATAAAAACTGCGGGTTTACCCTGCGCCTGAATTTCACTTATAGTAATTGCGCCGGCACGGCACACAACTACGTCTGCCGCTGCAAGGCACGTGGGCATATTGTCTATATACTCTCTTATGTCGAGATTGTCACATTCGGAAATATCCGTTCCCTTTTCTTTCACAAGATCGGGAAACCAATGCCCATACTGTCCGTAGGCATGAATATGCTGGTATTTTCCGTCTTTTCCGCTTCTTGCTATTATATCCGCGCAGGCCTCGTTTATGCGTCTTGCACCCAAGCTTCCGCCAAATGACAGAACAACAGGGCGTTCGTCAAGACCAAGCTCGGCTCTGGCTTTTACTTTGTCGGCAGTGATAATTTCACTCCTCACAGGGTTGCCCGTTACCACAAAATTGCAGCCCTCTTTCATATGCTTTTGAGCGTCTGCGATAGCAAGCATCACTGCTTCGGCTTTTTTGGAAAGCATCTTGTTTGCAACGCCCGGAAAGGCATTTTGTTCGTGAACAAGTATCGGAATCCCAAGCTCGTTTGCCGCTTTAAGAACAGGGCCGCTGACATAACCGCCCGTTCCGATACAAAGATCGGGTTTAAACTGCGAAATTATCTTCTTGCTGGCAGATGTTGCGGTAACCGCTCTCCAAGCCGTCTGAACATTTGCTTTCAAAGCAGAGGGATTGAGTTTTCTTTTGAATCCGCTGACATGAATGCTTTTAAATTCAAAGCCTGCCTTCGGAACAAGACGCTCCTCCATTCCGCCCTTGTTTCCTACATAAAGTATCTCGACATCAGGCTGCTGCTGTTTTAAATAACCCGCAATGGCAAGCGCAGGGTTAATGTGGCCTGCCGTTCCGCCTCCCGCAAAAATAACTCTCATACTAAAATTCCTTTCTTGCGCAGCCATGCGCCGCCTTCGGACACAGCTGCATTTGTTGTCAATGCATTTTTCTTTGTGATCTATGAATGAGCAATTTTAAAAATTGAACAAAAAAGCTTGAAAGAGGACAATTAAAGTTTTTACCCCGCTTTTTTCAAAAGGCGCCCCGCAGGAAGTGCCCTTGGGGTACGGGCGGTTTCCAAAGGCAGAGCCTTTGGTCGCCGTCCTCAGACGGCGAACCCCCCCCCCTTTATTCAGCCCTTTGCAAAGGGTGAATTCAAAAACAGTCCGGTGGACTGTTTTTGAAGAGGGAACGCTTTGGCAGAAAGCGTTCCCTAACCACCATAGGGGTTAAGTTTAGATAAATTTATTTATAGACAAGAATTAATATCGTTTACTATTAATTATCACTGCTTTTCAAGCGAAGCGCTTCTTGATATATTCATAACAATTCCCATCTGCGCAAGCAGCATTACCAGCGACGAACCGCCATAGCTGAAAAACGGCAGACTGATACCGGTGTTGGGCAAAAAGTCGGTGATAACCATTATGTTCAGAACTACCTGCAAGCCTATCTGCATCATCAGTCCCACGCCAAGCAGCATTCCGAACTTATCGGTTGCCCTCATGCAGATCTTAATTCCTCTCCATACCAAAACCGCAAACAGAGAAAGAATCACTATCGCTCCTATCAGCCCCAGCTCTTCGGAAACGATCGCAAACACAAAGTCGTTCTGAGGCTCGGGCAAAAACATATACTTCTGACGTGACTGACCGAGTCCCAGTCCCCACAGTCCGCCCGAACCGATCGCATAAAGTGAATTTCTCGTCTGCCATGTGGTCTGCCACATTTCGGGAGTAGTGTACTCGAGAGCCTGCCCCCAGCCGTCAAGACGTGACATCGCATATGTCAGCTTTCCCGTAACAGCCATCAGCAGAACTATAACTCCGAGTCCTCCGCCCGCAATGCCGAAGTACAAAATAGGCACACCCGACAGCACCATCATTACCGCAACTATCAATGCGCATATTACTATACCCGAGTAGTGAGGCTCCATGTACAAAAGCAGACCCGTCACGGCAAGAACCACTACACCCGGAAGTATTCCGAACTTTATGGTTTTCATTTTTTTATAATATATCGAGCCCCAGTTCGCCATGAAAAGTATTAACGCAAATTTACATATCTCTGAAGCCTGTATGCTGAAAACACCAAGATTAAGCCATCTTTTCGGGTCGCCCGGCTCACCTGCGGAAGGCAGTATCAAAACCAGGATCATCAGCACCCATGCAGCCGCCAAAGCGGGAGCGGCAACCTTGTGAAGATGATGATAGTCAAAATACGAAAGTCCTATCATTGCAAGAACTCCGATAACCGCAAAAGCAAGCTGCCTTTTTATAAAGTAATAGCTGTCGTCATACTTGTGATATGCGTAAGGATAGCTTGCAGAAAACATCATTACCAAACCAATGATCAAAACCCCGAGTACAAGCAGAAAAAAAGTAAGATCAAGTCCGTCGCCTTTTGAAAAAACTCTGAATTTTTTTCTTCTTTTCGCTATTGGTTTTTGTGGAACAGGACGGTTTGTATCATTTGCCGTTCTCCTTTTTTGAGATGTAAAGTTGTCAAGATCGCCGTATGTATAGCTTTGCAGCACGGTATTCTCTCCTTTCAAGAAACCTTGGCACAATAACAAATAAATTTTGTTAAGGGCAGTTTATTCTGCTTGATACAGCATTTAATTATGAACTATAAATATTCATACACTTTTAAATAACGACTTTCATTTTCCATCAGTTTGAAATTACTTTACCACTCCGAACAAAAAGAGAAGCAAAGTCAAAATACCCATTATAAATGTTACGCTGCTGAAAATAACGACAATTTTCACTTCGTTCCAGCCGCTCATCTCAAAATGATGATGGATCGGAGTCATTTTGAACACTCTTTTTCCATGAGAAATTTTAAAATACGAAACCTGTATGATAACCGAGAACATTTCACAAAGATAAATAATTCCAAGAGGAATCAGCAAAATCGGCAGATCGAGCGCAAATGCCATTGCGCAAACGGCGCCGCCCAAAAACAGCGAGCCTGTGTCACCCATAAATATTTTTGCAGGGTTAAAGTTCCAAATAAGGAATCCAAGACAGCCGCCTGCTATTGCGGCACAGTAAATGTTCATGCCCTGAAAACCTATAACGCCCGCCATTACCATAAAGAACGCCGAAACAAACATTGTGACCGAACCGTTCAAGCCGTCTATTCCGTCTGTCAGGTTTACGGCATTAACTATTCCCACTATAAATACCGAAGAAATAATATAATAGAAAAATCCAAGATCTACCGCGCCCACAAACGGAATAATGGTTCTTGTGTCGTCACCGAAAAATCTAAGCACTATCAAATACAAAAACGCCGTTGCAAATTGAAGCACAAGCTTTTGCTTTGGAGTGAGTCCGAGATTTCTTTTTTTCTTGATCGAAATAAAATCATCTATAAATCCGATAGCGCCATATATAAATGCCATAACAAATCCTGCCGCAACCTGCGCGATCTTCAATCTGTTGAACATAAAGTCCTCGGTAGCCATCATGTAGCAAATACAGCTGATGACTATCGCTGCAAACGAACCTGCTATAAACATCACGCCGCCCATTGTGGGAGTGTTCTGCTTGCTTTTGTGCCATGACGGACCTATCTCCTTTATCGTCTGACCGCACTTTACCTTTACCAAGAAAGGTATAAGTTTGCTTCCGATAAGCGATGATATAATAAAAGAAATCAAAGCCGCCTCAAAAGACCAAATTCCTGTTGTCATAAATATCCCTCTTTTTTTTATTCTCGAATGATTTTATCTACTTCCTGTGTCGATCACGGGCAGAACCCTTTTTCAATCACTGTTAATATACTCGGCAGCGTTACATAACGGTATCGTCAACATCGTTGTTTCCGAAATAAACCGTTACTACAGTACCCGGCGAAACTTTTTCATCGGGGCTTATGCTCTGAGCATACGAATAAACACTGTCAAGATCAACCGAACCCGAAAAGCTGACGTTGATATTATATTCTGCGGCGATCTCGTTCACCTGTTCAACGGTGTATCCCACAAGATCGGGAACTCTGACCGTTTCCTTTGTGCTGTCGTTTGTTGTGTAGAGCATTACTCTGCCGCCTCTCGGGATCTCCGATCCCGCCTGCGGAACCTGTGCGAGAACGGTGTCGCCGTTGCCGCAGATAAACGGTTCGAAGCCGTCTTCACGAGCCTGTGCGACAGCGTCGTCAATACCGAGATTAATATACGTTCCGGCAACCGTGTCAACATATTTCATTTCGTCCTCGGTGTATTGCGCTTCGATTCCGAGGTAAGGGCAGATCTGCGACATAATGTTCGCAAAAACCGGAGCCGCAACCTGAGATCCGTAGTAGGCTTCGCCGGTCGGTGTATCAAAGTACACCAAAACGGCTATCTGCGGATCGTCGGCGGGAGCAAAACCACAGTACGAAGCTATGTAGTCCTCCTGACCGGGCTTTCTGCTCTGACCTATTTTTTCCGACGTACCCGTTTTTCCGGCAATTCTGTAACCTGCGACATAACCGTTCTTTGCCGTTCCTTCCGTGGCGTTTTTTTCCAGGATCTGCGACATTGTTGCGGCAGTTTCTTTCGAAATCACCTGACGTTTTATAACGGGTTCTGCGGTTTCCACAACATTTCCCCGGGAATCCAGTATCTGCTTTACTATATAAGGCTTTACGGCATAGCCGCCGTTTGCGACCGTGGAAACGGCAGTTACCATTTCGATCGGCGTTACGGTTATGCCCTGACCAAACGAACCGATAGCCAGATCGGTAGGCCACATTGAGCCTTCCGGCTCTCCGTCATGCTGAAAGAAAAGTCCCGTTGCTTCTCCGGGAAGATCAACTCCGGTTCGTGAATTAAAACCGAACGACTGAAAATACTCCCAGTATTTTTCTGCGCCCAAGGATTTACCGATCATCATAAATGCCGGGTTGCACGAATTGCACAATGCCTCGGCAAATGTCTGAGAACCGTGTCCCGCCGTGTTATGGCAGCGGATCTCTTGAACGCCTTCATACGGAACAAGACTTCCCGAACAGAAATATGTGCTGTCAAGATCTGCAGCGTGTTCTTCAAGCGCCGCCGCCGCTGTTATGATCTTAAATACGGAACCGGGATAATAGCTGTCGCTTATCGCTTTGTTTCGCCACTGCTTAGCCAAAAGCTCATTTGTTCTTTCCTCTTTTTTGGAGCCTGTAAGCTTTTCGACTTCTTTTCTTGCGCTTTCATCGGCTATTTCATAAGGTTCGTTAAGATCATAGCTGTTTTCAACCGCCATTCCGAGAACCTCTCCCGTCTTGACGTCCATGCATACGGCAACTGCGCCTTCGGCAACCTTATAATCTATAATTCCCTGTTTTAAGTTTTTCTCGAGAAAATGCTGTATCGTTTCGTCAAGAGTCAAAACAAGTGAGTTTCCGTCTTGTGCGTCCTCTTTTTGCTGATATTCAAACGGCATCATAGTTCCCCAGCTGTCGTTTTCGGTAACTATTCTGCCGGGAACGCCGGTGAGGTAGGAATCATACTGATATTCAATACCGGAAAGGCCCTGACCGTCAGAACCCGTAAAACCAATTACCGACGCAGCAAAATCATTGTATGGATAATATCTTTTATAATCCTCTTCAAGAACAATAACGCTTGATAATCTCTGATATTTCTTGCTCAGCTCTTTCACAAAGTCAAGGATTTTATCTCTTTCATCGCTTTCTATTCTTCTTTTTACCGTTTGATAGTAGGAATCATGCTTGTTTGCAAGCTGCAGGATCTCGTTGTAGTCCATTCCGAGGATCTCCGCAAGCTCTTTGGAAACATATTCTCTTTGTTTGTCGTCCTCAAAATACACCGGCGCAAGTATAACCTTCCACACACTTGCGCTGCTGGCGAGCGTGTTTCCGTTTCGGTCATATATCGAACCTCTTTTTGCGGAAACTGTCGTATCGCTTAATTGCTGGTCAATCGCTCTTTCCGACAGCGCCTGACCCTGTATTATATGCAAATAGAACAGTCGGCAGAAAATCGAACCGAATCCAAACACCAAAAGCAATATCAGCAGTACGTTGGAACGTTTTTTTATGCCTGACAGAAAATTATCTCCCATTAAGCTGCCCCTTTCAAAATTAATTCCGAAAATAAGGGGCGGAGCAGTTACAGCCCCACCCCTCTACTTATCTAATATATATATCACAAAATCACAAAATATGATTATGAATACAAAGATTTATTCCTCTGCCCAGATCTGACTCAGCGCATCGCTCAGCCGCTCAAGCAGATTCTTTTTCTCATCGCCGGCAACCTCAGCTTTATCACCCTTTGAAAGACTGATAAATTCTTTTTGGTAACTTTCCGCCTTTGACATTCCCAATGTATTTTTAGCGTACTCTTCAACGACCGAAGGGCCGAGCTTGTTCTCAACCTTCATCTGAAGCTGCGTATAATAGCTTTCAAGCTCCGTCAGCTGTCCCTGCGCATCGCTTATCTGCTGATTAAGCTCCGTCAGCTGGGCTTGTCCGTGAACTATTGCCGCAACGGCAACTATAACCAACGCAGACACTGCCGCAGACAACAGCACCGTCAGCGGATTGACCTTGGCTTTTGCACGCTTTTTACGCTCTTCCTTTATGTCATAAACAATATTCTTTTGTGATCCAGCCTTCTCAAGCTCATACTCTTCCTCTTCTTCAAAAAGGGTGAGATCATAAGCCACATTACTTCTGTTAAAAGCCATCACAACACCTCATAAAAAACCCGACGAAAAACGCCGACAATTTCAGCCCCTTTAAAAAGCCGAATTATTTAATAAAACCCTACAACTATATTATACTACAAAACCGTAACTTTTCCAAACACTATTTTCTAACAAACTATCCGAAAAAGATATTTCATATATGTGCAATATCACTATTTTATTACAAATCTATGAACCGTGCTTTTTTTTTTGAAATATTTGCGTAATATTTTATAGTTTTTCACAAACTCTCAGCTTGGCACTTCTCGCACGATTATTTTCTGCAAGCTCCGTTTCACTTGGTTCTATCGGCTTTCTTGTCACAAGCTTTGCCTTTGGCTTATTGCCGCACACGCAAATCGGAAAATCACTCGGACAGGTGCAGCCTGTACACCAATCTGCCATCTGCTTTTTCACTATCCTATCCTCAAGAGAATGGAATGTAATAACAGCCAGCCTGCCGTTTTTGTTAAGTACGTCAAACGAATTCGAAAGCCCCTCTTTGAGGCGGTCAAGCTCTTCGTTGACGGCTATTCTAAGCGCCTGAAACGTTTTTCTTGCCGGGTGACCCTTCTGCCTTGCTTTCATGGGGTACGCATTTTTCACGATTTCCGCAAGCTCAAATGTCGTTTCAACAGGCTTTGTTTCCCGAGCCTTCATGATTTCTCTGACAATGTTCTTTGCGAATTTTTCTTCTCCGTAAATCGACAGTATCCGAACCAGCTCTCCGGGTTCGCTTCCATTTACAATATCATACGCACTCGTTCCCTGCTGACTCATTCGCATATCGAGCGGCGCATCATGATGATAAGAAAAACCTCGCTGCGCCGAGTCAAGCTGCCACGACGAAACCCCGAGATCAAGCAGGATCCCGTCCGCCTTGTCGATTCCAAGCGACATCAAAACGCCCTTGACAGAGCTGAAATTTGACTGAACTATTGTAACATTATCAAAACGTTCAAGTCTTTTCCCCGCTGCGGCAATGGCGTCGGGATCTTGGTCGATAGCAATCAGTCTTCCGTTTTCATTCAGTTTTTCGGCAATATGATACGAATGTCCCCCTCCGCCGGCAGTTCCGTCAACATAAACGCCCGAGGGGTCAATATTCAGCCACTCTATTGATTCGCTGAGCAAAACCGACTTATGAACAAAATCCATAGCTACTCCTTGTTTCCGCTTTATGCACGGCATTCTGCGGAATTTCTTTTCTTTAAAACTACTTTATTACGGCAGACGTCCCTGCGCTGCCAAACAACCCAAAACAAATTACTTATATCAAAACAAACACAAACAGTCAAAAACCCGATAAAGAGCTTTTGGCTATCATTGTCCCGATCCGTCCAAAGCATAAGCCCGGACAGTGTCAAGACCCCAAAACAAAACAGTTTTCAAGAAATATAAAACTATGCCGGAGTTTTTACTTCCCGAAATGGTGAAAGCCGACATCAAATCGAGTCCCCATGATATGACCGATTATAACTCGGAGCATGATTTAAACAGACACTCAAATAAGTCCGCTCGACATTGCCGAAAGTATACTTTCCTGAGTCTGAGAATCGTTAAATTCTTCGAGCTTCTCGGTTGACCAGATTTCCGCACGTTTTCCCACGCCAAGAAACATAGTATCTTTTTCAAGGGACGCATACTCCCGTAAATTCTTTGGAATGAGTATTCTGCCCATGCTGTCCGTTTCAACAAGCGCCGAATTTGCAATAAAGTGACGCTGAACGGCGGCCGCCTGAGAAATAGGTCTGCTGCAAAGATCAGACAGGAAAACTTCCCATTCCTTTTCGGGATAAACAAATATACATCCGTCTATTCCCTTAGTGAGATAGAATGACGCGCCAAGCTGTTCTCTGAGCTTTGCCGGAACAGTAAGGCGGCCCTTTGAATCAATATTATGCTGATACGAACCGGTAAGGTAATTTGTCATAATACTCCGTCACGGCTGTGATCTTTGCCGAAAACCGACGTTCAGCACACTAAAAACAGAGCGTTCGGTTTTCAAAATTTGCCACAACCTGACACAATTCGCCACCCTTTCCCACTTTTCTTATAATTATACCCTTATTTTACAAAAAAATCAACCCTTTTAGATCATTTACCGATTTTTTTACATTTAACGGAATCATCGGTCATGTTTTTTATTACCATTCAACAATGTAATTCTTTCACTGAACTTTACGCATATTTGTATTATATCTCAATTGAACCGAATAACTTGTCGATTTGCACACAAAACAAAAAATCCTCACCAATTCAAGATCGGTGAGGAAATTAACACTTGCGTACACACACATTACACAGAACTGCCAACGGCAGACGAACCGGCAGCACCGGACGAACCGTCTGAATCCGCCCAACAAATGACGAACATTCAGTCTGTATAATGCGTGTACATAATTTACATAGGCCACAATAATTATCACACGATAATACTGTCAACTATGCTTTGAAATTATATCATAATATTAATAAAAAAGCAATATATTTTCAAAAAGTTATAAAATTTTTTCTTTAATTTCAAAAAGTCCTCACTTAACATGAAGTTTATATCTCATTATAAAACTATCACTCGGCAGAATACTCTACAGCTTCACCATCCGCCGGAACTGCATCATTTGAAAGCAAAACGTTCAATGTTTCATAATCTGCAATTCCCGTCACGTCCAAGCCATTCACGTTTTGGAACTCAGACACTGCATTTGCAGTTTCCTGCGTGAAATTGATATCGCACTCACCCTCAAAATAGCCCAAGCTCTTCAATCTGTCTTCGATGTCCTTAACGGGAGTATAGCTTTCTCCGACAGTATAGAATATTCCCTCCTGAGGTGTAAACGGCGGGGTATATTCGGGCTTTACTATCTCGGTAAACTCCTCCGGCCAATCAAGACGCTGAGAATAAAAATCGTGCGACTTTGCAGCCATATAGTCTACCGTCAGAATGCGTGTTTTGCCCTGCAAGCTCATATACTCCCGAGGGAGCTTGTACACATTTCCGTTTGTAACCGCCGACAGTTTTTTCAGATCATTATTCTCCGTTATTTTACCGAAAGCAAGATCATCACAGAATATCACATTCGGATTTCCTCTCAGGAGAGTGTCTATTCCGACAAAGCCGTCGTCATCTTCCGCAGCAATATTCGTTGCCTGAGCATAGTAGAACAGCTGCTTTGAATAGTCCTTGTCGCATGAAACATGACACTGATCCCCGTCAATGTCATAAATATAGCAGGCAGTAGCGACGACATTGTCGTTGGAAACCTCTCCTTTGATAGAATCAAGTTCACCGCCGATAGAATCTATCGTATTGAGCGCTTTCATTTTTCCCGTGTAGTTTCCCCCAAGAATAGCGGAAATATTTGTATAAACATTTTTAAGCTGATCGTCGTTAACGGCAGGCTTGATTATCAAAACATCAGCGCCATGCTCCTCTATCATGCTCTTTGTATCCGGGTCGAAGCTTTCATCGCCAAGCACGAGAGTTATTCCAAGGTCTTTGATCATATTGAGATCGGGGCTGTCGGGAGTTCCCACCGATGGAAGCAGCTCCAAGCCCTCACGAGTACAGGAATCGCTTATTGCGGCAAGCTTTCCCTCATATCCGCAGGCTAATATTATATCGGCAAGGTTATCGCTCAGAACGGCAACCTTCTCGGGTGATTTCTGAAAGATAATATTTCCGACCGTTACCGGATAATCAAAATGTTGGGTATCGTCATTTTTTACCAACAATTTACAGCCTGACGCCGCAGCCAGAATAAGCACCGACATCAAAAAACAAACTAACTTTTTCATATAGTATCCTCCGATTTATTAGTTTAGGTCAAATAACACCAATAACGGCGGCCACAGGTAATGCCGCCTTACATTTTGTAACGGTGAGTTAACTTCCGCTCATCGACTACCCACTAAAATCATACACTTAGAATAACGGCGCATTCAAATTATAACACCCCTATCATATATTGTACAATTAAAATCATATATTGTCAAATAAAATTTCTCAACCGGGCATATGCCCGGTGGTAATGCCGCCTAACTATTTATCTATAAATGAGAAATTTTGAAAATTGCACAAAAAAGCTTGAAAGAGGACAATTGAAGTTTTTGCCCCGCTTTTTTCAAAAAGCGGGCGGAATCCAAGGGCAGCGCCCTTGGTCGCCGAAGGCATAATTCAGCCCTTTGCAAGGGTGAATTTCAAAAACAGTCCGGTGGACTGTTTTTGAAAGAGGAACGCTTTGGCAGAAAGCGTCCCTAAGTTTTTGTTTTAACTAAGTTACCTCGCCGCCCCAAGGCGACAAGACAAGTTTTATTATTTATTACTCGTTCAAAAACCATGCTCAACCGGGCATATTCCCAGTGGTAATGCCGCCTAACAATTCATAACAATAAGCCGGCTTCCGCTCATAGACGGCCTGCTAAAATTATACACTTTCTCCCAATACTGTAACAAAAAGTGACGGATATTTCACCGTCACTTTAAAAGCAATTACAATTATTTAATTATCCCGAACATAGTTTTCTATTTCTTCCAGTTCTTCATTGACACGCTTCTCGATATAAGCTTTGATGTCCTCCATGCCTTCTCCCGTAACTGCCGAAAAAGGAAACAACGGTATATCGGAATATGCCGACAGTTCTTTACTCAACTCTTCCAGACGCTTTATCTGCTGAGTTTTTTTGAGTTTGTCCTTTTTGGTCAGAACTATTATAAAAGGAAATCCATGCGAATAGAGATACTCGATCATATTCATGTCGTCAGCCGACGGAGAATGGCGCATATCAACGATCTGAACGACAAGAGTATAGTACCTTTCCCCGGTAAAATATCCCTCCATCAGATCTGCCCAACGCTGCTTTTCCGTTTTCGAAACCTTGGCATAGCCGTATCCGGGAAGATCAACCAAATGAAATTTATCGACTCTGAAAAAATTGATAGTCGCAGTTTTTCCCGGAGTAGCGCTGACTCTGGCAAGCGCCTTTCTGTTCACAAGCTTGTTTATGAGCGAGGATTTTCCGACGTTGCTTCGTCCCGAAAAAACCACCTCGGGAATTACCGATTCCGGAAGCTGTGAGGCATTTCCTGCCGCAAACTCAAATTCAGCCTTGTTAAAATTCATTCTGTCACTCCTATCAAACGCTTACCGTTTCGGTTGTCATTTTGTCTGACTTATCGCTTTTTTCTCCCTTTTCGCCTTTTTTACCGGACTTTTTCGATGACTTTGGTTCTTTTGCTGCGGGCTGCTTTTCATAGGTTTTGTCCAATGTGAAAGCGATTTTA
The DNA here is from genome assembly GCA_902773245.1 of uncultured Ruminococcus sp. GTDB lineage: Bacteria > Bacillota > Clostridia > Oscillospirales > Acutalibacteraceae > RUG592. The sequence goes on along the minus strand of CACYDY010000282.1, from coordinate 4,038 downwards.
AGAACCTCGTCGATTGTTTCAACAGGGATAATATTAACGTTTTCCTTGACAGCTTCGTCTATTTCGTAAAGGTCGGATTCATTCTGCTTTGGAATGACGATGGTTTTAATTCCCATCTTATAAGCGCCCATAGACTTTTCCTTCAATCCGCCTATAGGCAAAACCTTTCCTCGAAGGGTGATCTCGCCGGTCATAGCAACCAATCTGTTCACGGGAGTATTTGTGAGAGCCGAAACGATGGCGGTCGTCATCGTAATTCCCGCAGAAGGGCCGTCCTTCGGAACAGCGCCCTCGGGAGCGTGGATATGTATGTCGTTCTTTTTGTAGAACTCAACATCTATCCCAAGACTTTCCGCTCTGGTTCTGACACAGGTTACCGCAATTTTTGCGGACTCCTTCATAACATCTCCCAAAGATCCGGTAAGCTCGATCTTTCCGGTACCGGGAACTACAGCGACCTCTATCGGCAGTGTTTCGCCGCCGACCGCAGTCCAGGCAAGTCCGTTGACAAGTCCGACCTCGTTTTTCTTTGAAAGCTCGTCGTCTTTGAATTTCTTAGGACCGAGATAGTCCTCTATGTTTTTATTGTCGATTTTAAAGACTTCTTCCGTTTCACCGCTTGCAACATTCTTTGCAACCTTTCTCATAACAGCCGCCAAACGTCTTTCAAGATTTCTCACGCCTGCTTCGCGTGTATATCCGTCAATAACGGCATATATTGCCGAGTTTGTAAATTTGCAGTTTGACGCTGACAGTCCGTTGTTTGAAAGCTGCTTCGGGATAAGGTGCTTTTTGGCAATATGGAATTTTTCCTCTCTGTTATAGCTGCCGATCTCGATCACTTCCATTCTGTCCTTGAGCGGCGCAGGAATGGCATAACCGTCGTTCGCAGTTGTAATAAACATTACCTTACTCAAATCAAAAGGCAGATCTATATAATGATCACGGAAAGTGCTGTTTTGCTCGGGATCAAGAACCTCAAGCAAAGCGCTTGTGGGATCTCCTTTGTAGTCGGAGGCAAGCTTGTCTATTTCATCGAGAATAATGACCGGATTGTTTGTTCCTGCAGACTTGATCGCAGAGATAATTCTTCCCGGCATTGCGGCAATATAGGTACGTCTGTGACCTCTTATCTCCGCCTCGTCATGAACTCCGCCCAAAGCAATTCTTTCGGATTTTCTCTTTATCGCTGCGGCAATTGACTGCGCAATGGAAGTTTTTCCGACGCCCGGCGGCCCGACAAGACAGATGATCTGTCCCTTAACATCGGGAGTGAGCTTTCTCACCGCAAGATATTCCAAAATACGCTCCTTGACTTTTTCCAATCCGTAATGATTTTTGTCAAGCGATTTCTTCACGGCATGAATGTCGATCTTATCCTTCGACGATTTGTCCCAAGGAAGCTCCAGGCAGGCTTCAAGATACATACGAAGAGTGAAAGCCTCCTGTGACGCATCGGGCAATCGCTGAAGCCTTGTGCATTCTTTCAGAAGCTGTTCTTTGATCTTCTTGTCAACTTTCAGCGACATGATCTTATCCTTGTACTCCTCGGCTTCTTCCTCAAAATCATCTTCTCCCAATTCTTCACGGATAGCCCTGATCTGTTCATGAAGAAAATACTCCTTCTGATTTTCGTCCATATGTTCATGGGCACGATCAACTATCCTGTTCTGAACTTCAAGGATCGCTACCTCTCTGTCCAAGGTTTCAAGGATCATCTGAAGTCTTTCGTCAAGATCAAAGGTTGCAAGGATCCTCTGCTTTGTGTTAAAATCAATGATTATATTGTTTGCCACAAAATCCGCAAGATTATTTGGCGAATTTGACAGCTCAACCTTAAACATGATATCGTTCGGTATTTTTGGTGAAAGATCTACATAGTTTTCGAAAACCTCTTTGACTATCCTCATCATTGCGAGCTGTTCGGGCGTCGGCTCTTCTCTGTTGTAAACGCAGGAAATAATATCGCCCTCAAAATAATTCTTCTCTTTTCTGAATTCGAGCGACACGCCTCTGTAAAGCCCCTCGACAATGACTTTAGTAGTATTATCGGGCTGTCTGACAGTCTGCATGATCTTCACAACGGTACCTACCTCATAAAGATCGTCCGTTGCCGGGCGGCTTTTCAGGGGATCCTTTTGAGTTGTCACAAAAAGCAGCTGACCGCTTTTCATTGCCGCATTCACAGCCGCAACGGACGCACTTCTTGCAACGTCGAAATGTATCACCGAATCGGGAAACACCACCAACCCCCTTAGCGCAAGTACGGGAATGCTTCCGATAGGTTCAAAATCGAAATCAATTATATTGTTCATTTCTTCTTTATTCATATTTTTCTACCCTCCTATCCGGGAAACTGAATGATACAAAAAGCTGCAACAAATCAAAGGTCAGTCGATCCTCTAAAATGTTACAGCCGTTTTTATACACTGTTACTTACCGGACAAGCTTTGCTGCCGGACAAGTCAAGTATAATTTATCGAAAATTCATCGAACAAAAATCACGAGGCCGTATTCTTTGTTTGATCATCTTCAAATCCACCGGTAATTCTTCTGGACATATCCCGCTCAATATCGGGAACATCAAGACCGTTTACTGCGTCGGCGCCGATCGTTATTTTTACAATTGTTTCATCTGACGGCGCTGTAAACATCATTTCTCCGAGAATATCCTCAATTATCGAACGAAGCCCCCTCGCTCCCGTTTCCTGCTTGATAGCTTTCCGAGCAATTGCTTTGAGCGCATCGTCTGTAAATTTAAGCTTAATATCGTCCATTTCAAAGAGCTTTTTATACTGTTTGATAATCGAATTTTTCGGTTCGGTCAATATTCTGACGAGCGCCTCTTCGTCAAGGCCGTGAAGAGCCGTGATAACCGGCAGTCTTCCGACAAGCTCGGGAATAAGTCCGAATTTAACGAGATCATGAGCCACAACCTCGCTCATCCAATCGGATTTTGCAAAATCCTCTTTGCTGTAAACCTCTGCGCCGAATCCGAGCGAGGACGAACCCTTTCTTTTCTCAACGATCTTTTCAAGACCTTCAAATGATCCCGCGCAAATAAACAGAATATTTTTTGTATTGATTTTGAGGAACTCCTGCTGCGGATGCTTTCTGCCGCCCTGCGGAGGAACATTGGCAACCGTGCCTTCAAGTATCTTCAGAAGAGCCTGCTGAACGCCTTCGCCGCTGACATCGCGTGTTATGGAAGGGTTCTCGGATTTTCTGCCGATCTTGTCAATTTCGTCGACATAGATTATTCCTCTTTCGGCCAGCTCGATATCCTGATCAGCCGCTTGAATAAGTCTGAGCAGAATATTTTCAACGTCTTCTCCAACATAACCAGCCTGGGTCAAAGTTGTTGCGTCTGCGATGGCAAACGGAACGTCGAGCGCTTTTGCAAGCGTTGATGCAAGCAAGGTTTTTCCCACACCCGTCTGTCCGAGCAGGAGAACATTTGATTTTTCGATCTCGGCGCTGTTGTCGTCAACCGACATCAATCTTTTGTAGTGATTATAAACCGCAACACAAAGCGTCTTTTTGGCTTCGTCCTGACCAACAACATAGTCGTCCAGGATTTTCTTCATCTCTACCGGTTTCAAAAGATTCATCTTTGAAGAACCGTTCATAACATTTTTTGAGGAACTCTTTTTATCCTTTTTGCTTGACATATCATTGTCTATACCAAGTTCGTCTTTCAGAATTGAATTGCAGAGTGAAACGCACTCTTCGCAGATGTAAGCGTCATGTCCCTCGATAAGTCTTGCCACCTGCCCCTGGGATCTTCCGCAGAAAGAGCAGCATATATTATTGCGGTTAGCGTATTTGTTAGGCATTTAAAATAGCTCCTCACTTTAACAGCCTTTGCTGTTCATTGTTTTTTAATCAGTGGCTCAATAATTATCTGCTTGTGATAATTTTATCAATAAGACCGTATTCAAGAGCCTGCTGAGCTGTCATGAAATTATCTCTTTCCGTGTCCTTTGCAATAACTTCATACGGCTGACCGGTACGCTCGGAAAGAATGGTGTTAAGCTT
>CACYDY010000281.1 GCA_902773245.1 uncultured Ruminococcus sp. | reverse complement strand
CGAGATCTCGATAACAGACGCAATTTACACGAGAGTCGGCGCAAGCGACGATCTTGCAAGCGGGCAGTCTACGTTTATGGTTGAGATGAACGAGGTGGCGGAGATCTTGAAAAATGCCACTTCACAAAGTCTTCTTATACTGGACGAGATCGGAAGAGGAACGTCGACCTTTGACGGAATGAGCATTGCAAGAGCTGTTTTGGAACACGTTGCCGATAAGAAAAAGCTTGGCGCAAGAACGCTGTTTGCAACTCACTATCACGAGCTTTCCGTTATGGAAGAACTGTTGGACGGTGTTAAAAATTACAATATCGCCGTAAAAAAACGAGGCGATGATATTACGTTTTTAAGACGGATCGTTCCCGGCGGCGCCGACGACAGCTATGGAATCGAAGTTGCAAAGCTTGCGGGACTTCCCGAATCAGTAATAGTCAGGGCAAAAGCCGTTTTGAAGGAGCTTGAAAGCGGAAAGAAAAACGAAAGGCCGAAAAAGAGAAAAAAAGAGGTTATTGAAGATGTTCAGCCGCAGCTGACTCTTTTGGGCTCTTCAAGCTCCAAAGTGGAAGAGTTTGTAAAGGAGCTTGATGTTAATACTCTGACTCCAATCGAGGCGCTGAATAAGCTCTATGAAATAAAAAGAATGTGTGAGTAGTATAATATCGGGGTGATATAACCGATACGACCCAAAATCGGGCAAGGCTTAGTGAAGAGGTGCTTTTATGAAAAATGAATTTGAAGTCACTAAGAAGCTTTATCATTCATGGGCAGGAGAAAACAGACGCAAAAAGTCAAGACGGCTTATTTTTGCGGGCTGGTGTATAATGATAGTATTGCTTGCAGGCATGACGGCGTTTTTTGCTGTAGTTCAAAAAGATTTTTTGTTTGGCAAGTTCTTTTTGTGTTTTGTATTAATGATCATTTACTGCATTTACAGAGCGTTTTTTCATAATTATGTGCTGACAGAAAAACAATATCAGGCTCATTCCAAAATGCTTGGCGGCAAAAACTGGACTCGTACTATCGAGTTTAAAGAAGAAGAGATCGTTACCGCCGAGGGGAATGTTACCGTAAAAACTCCCTATAGTGAGATTTCAAGAATGGAATGTGATGATACGGGCATAATACGGCTTTATACTAAAAAGAATATGGTCATAAGATTGTATAAGGATAAATTTACCGTGGGTAATTTCGAAAAGTTCAAGGTATTTATCAATGACAAAATAGGAGTATAATTTTTTTAAATATAAAAAATGTTATAGAAAGCGTGGTGTGACAAATGGGAAGAATTAATGTTCTTGACAAACATATGGCAGAGCTTATAGCGGCAGGCGAGGTGGTTGAAAGACCGTCGTCCGTTATAAAGGAGCTTGTTGAAAATTCGATAGACTCGGGCGCTTCGTCGATAACGGTCGAAATACGCAGCGGAGGGATCTCCATGATGAGAGTCACTGATAACGGCTGCGGAATCATGAGGGACGACATAAAAAATGCTTTTCTGCGTCATGCCACAAGTAAAATAAAGGATCAGAACGATCTTGATTCGATAGGAACGTTAGGTTTCCGCGGCGAGGCGCTTGCTTCGATTTCCGCTGTCGCAAAGGTCGATCTGATCACAAAGGCGGACGAGGACGAAATAGGCGCTCATTATGTTATTGAAGGCGGGGAAGAGGTTTTGTTTGAGGACGCAGGCTGTCCCAAGGGTACGACATTTATCATAAGAGATCTGTTTTATAATGTTCCCGCAAGAATGAAATTTCTTAAAAAGAACGTTTCGGAAGCCAATGCGGTGGCGGCGGTCGTTGACAAGACAGCATTGTCGCACAGCGAGATAGCTTTCACTTTCATTCGTGACAACAAACAAACTCTCGTTACGTCCGGCGACGGAAATTTGAAAAACTGTATTTATTCGGTTTTCGGACGTGATTTTGTTAAGAATATCGTACCCGTCGATTATGAACTCAACGGCGTGACGGTAAAGGGTTATGTTACAAAGCCGCAGGCGGCAAGGGCGAGCCGCGCATTGCAGAATTTCTTTATCAACGGAAGATTTGTTAAAAGCAGAACCGCCATGGCAGCTCTTGAAGAGGCTTGCAAGGGAATGGTCATGACCGGAAAATTCCCCGGGTGTGTTTTGCATATCGGAATGTCTTTTAATTCGGTTGACGTCAATGTTCACCCGGCTAAAATAGAAGTCAGGTTCGTCAACGAAAAACCGATTTTCGAAGCCGTTTATCATGCCGTTAAAACCGCTTTGATCGACGGTGATACCGTCAAAAATTTTGTGATGAATCCGTCGGGAATTACCGAAAATCTTGTTGATAAATCGGTGGTTCAAAAGCCTTTCACAATGTCCCGGTTTACGGTGGAAAAAATTCAGAACAAGCCGATAATACCGCCGTCGTTACAGATACGCAGCGATAAGAAAGCAATCAAGAATTACAGCGAGATTTTAAAGGACTCGTTGGATGATTCGAACGAATTATCAAACGAAAATGATGAAACGAGAGAAAAAGCGGCAGCGGATTTTGCCAAACATTACGGAGTAGTCAATACTGCCGCCGACAATTATTTGCTGAGCGATTCGGGTGCGCCGGAGAGCAGCCGGGGGGATTTTTCTTCCGTTGGAAAAGTGAATATTGATATTGCCGTTGACGATGAAGACGCCGAAGATATGTTGAATACCGGAAAAATTGTCGAATCGGATATTAAAGAAGAGCATACAAGCGCCGAAAATGATAATTCGATGGCTGCCGAAGCCGTACAAAGCGAAACGGAAACGGACGAATTTGGATATATCGAAAATATCGGCGATGAAAAAGACGAAAGCTCCGACAATATAAAACCTATTATTCCCGATAATGATGTTAAAATAAGATATATCGGCGAAGCCTTTAAAACCTACATAATAGTCGAAAAGAACAACGAAATCGTAATGGTTGACAAACATGCGCTCCATGAGCGAATTATCTATGAAAAGCTAAAAAAAGAGCAGGGGAAAAAGTTTGCTCAGTATTTGCTTGAGCCGATAGCCGTTTCTCTTTCAAAACAGCAGTATCTTGGAATACTCGAGAAAAAAGATGTAATGCTCGAATCGGGGTTTGAAATAGATGATTTCGGAGGAAGCACTGTTTTGGTTCGTTCCGCGCCGTCGTTTATTGACGCATTTGACGTTGCCGCAACGGTTGAAGAAATGGCTGATCATATTCTCG
>CACYDY010000280.1 GCA_902773245.1 uncultured Ruminococcus sp. | reverse complement strand
TTTTTTTGTAAAAAATATACAATTTTTTCATGCTATTTCATGCGGTTGCCCTGCTGCCTGCGGGCGCCCGCTTGAAAAAATTTTCAGTTTGTAATATAATAGACAGAAAGCGTATGCTTAGAAATTTCTTGGAACAGGTGTTGCATAATGATAACATATTTTCATAAGGTGAACTACTACGAAACGGACAGAATGGGTATTACTCACCACTCCAACTATGTCCGCATAATGGAAGAAGCACGTCTGGAGCTTCTTGACGCAATAGGCTGCGGTTATCGCAAAATGGAGGACGAGGGAGTTATCTCACCCGTGCTTTCCGTGGACTGCAATTTCAAAAAAGTCACAACCTACATGGACGAGATCGCTGTTGATGTTCGGATAAACAAGTTTACGGGCGTTCGTCTTGGGTTTCAATACGAAATGAAAAACGCTGAAACCAATGCTGTCGTTTGTACTGCCGTTTCGGAGCATTGTTTTGTTAACTCGCAGTTTAAACCGATCAACCTCAAAAAAGCAAGACCCGATCTTTACGATAAAATTATCAAGAATCTGGAATAATAAAAACTTTTTCTTTCATCTGCCCCATTTTTTGAAAAAACACCGATGATTATTTTTAGGACGTGAACTAATGAACGATATTTACCCAACTTTTTATAAAAAATTCAAATGTATTGCAAACCTTTGTCCCGACAGCTGCTGCAAGGACTGGGACATAGACGTCGACTGCGAAACGGAAAAATATTACAGCTGTGTTGAAGGCAATCTGGGCGACAAGATAAGAAAACTTACCGTCACCGATGAGTACGGCGAACGTGTTTTTATCTCAAACAACGGAAAATGTCCCTTTTGGAATCAAAATATGCTCTGCGACATCTACATTGGTCTTGGAGAAGAACATTTGAGCGCAACCTGCAAAAATTTCCCACGTATGAGCGTTGATTACACCGACTTTTGCGAACATATACTCTCGTTTGCCTGTCCCGAAGCTGCAAGACTAATGCTCGAAGATGACAACGCCTATGCAGACTTCGGCGGTGAAAACGAGCTTTCTGCCTGTGAAAATTCAGACGATTACATGAGCTTTCTTTTGAAATCAAGAGAAAGAACCGCAAAAATGCTTCTCGACCGCAGTCAGCCCTTTGCGTACCGCTTGGCTGACTGTCTTGAATTTAACGCTCAGATACAAATTATTCTAAACGGCGGCGAGCCTGCTCCGCTCGACTTTGACGACACAGAACCCTGCGGCTGCGGTTTTATTTTTGATATGCACCTTAATTTTGAAATTATGAGCAGCGAATGGAAAGACAAAGTCGCACTCGCTGCAAAAAACGGCGGCGAGCTGAAAATCTCAAAGGAGTTCGACGATGACTTTGAAAAATTTGTTTTGTACTATATTTACCGATACTACCTTGAAGCTGTCAACTCGGGTGATGTGCTGTATTCAATAAAGCGTATTATCTGTGCATATATAGTAACAAGCAAAATTGAAGCCGCTTTAAAAGCCGCTGCTCTTCCATGCGATCGTCTGAGAATACTCCAGCGTTATTCAAAAGAGGTTGAGCATTCATATGAAAACACCGAAAGAATGAATGCCGAATTTTCAAAGGATAAGCGTTTTTCCGCTCAAAATCTTATTTTAATGCTTGAAGCGATGGTGTGACGCTGCGTTATACTAAAAATATAAAAGATTTATCATATAAAAGTTTTGATCAAACTTTTTCAAAAGTTTGCGGTTTCCAAAGGCAGAGCCTTTGGTCCCTGACGGAAGAAATTATCGTAGAAAATAAATTACCCTCAGCGAAAACAAATAAACTATCGATCACAGCAAATTTTAAAATAATACCTTTCTGCAAACATCAGAACAGGCAACAACGTAGCGAATTGCCGATCTAAGAAAGAAATTTGCTAAATTTTAAAGATTTCAAATATAAATCTACTGCCGAAACGAGGTGATTATTATGATACGAGTATGCTTTATCTGCCACGGCAACATCTGCCGCAGTCCAATGGCAGAATTTGTTTTTAAAGATATGGTCAGCAAAAGCGGACTTTCTGACAGATTTGAAATAACCTCTGCCGCAACAAGCCGCGAGGAGCTTGGCAATGATATGTATCCGCCTGCAAAAAGCAAGCTTAGAGCCGAAAATATCCCATTTTCAAAAAGAAAGGCTCGTCAGGTTACCAAAGAGGACTACAGCTATTACGACTATTTGATAATAATGGAAAAATACAACTTTGTGAATCTTTGCCGCATTATCAAAGACGACCCCGACTCAAAGGTACACCTTCTTCTTGAATTTGCGGGTGAAAACAGCGATATTGCCGACCCTTGGTACACGGGCAATTTTGACAAGACCTACTCTGATATTGTCAGGGGCTGTCGGGGACTTCTGTCGCAATTGACACAGGAATGATCATTAAAAATATTTCCTATGGCAAAACAAAATAAAACGCACGGTAGGGATCAACCCTTCCGTGCGTTTTATTGATTGCAATTTTTTACGAAATAATAAGATAGACCAGACCTGTAAGCCGAGTTCTGTTGAAAACAGTTATCTATCTTGGCAGCTTGTTGCCAAACTGCTCGATGCCACCTCCATAGGACACGCCGGGCAAGCGTATAGTCCTTCCACGGTGTTGCTCCGAATAGGGTTTACATGGCCACAAGCTCTCACTTGTGCCGGTGAGCTCTTACCTCGCCTTTCCACCC
>CACYDY010000279.1 GCA_902773245.1 uncultured Ruminococcus sp. | reverse complement strand
TGGAAACCGCCAGTACCCCAAGGGCACTTCCTGCGGGGCGCCTTTTGAAAAAAGCTGGGCAAAAACTTTAATTGTCCTCTTTCAAACATTTTTGTGCAATTTTCAAAATTACTCATTTATAGTAATCAAGAAACAGTATCATACTCCAAATATCTCTTCGGCATAACGAACGGTTTCCATTGCGTCTTTTGCGTAATGATCCGCACCTATCATATCAGCATACTCCTGTGTCAGCACGGCGCCGCCTACAACTACCTTTGTGTCCGGGCTTGCTTCTCTCAAAAGCTTGATAGTTTGCTCCATTGAAGGAACCGTTGTCGTCATCAAAGCGCTCAGACCCACAAGCTTAATGTTGTTTTCCACTGCGCAATCTCTTATTGCTTCGGGCGGAACGTCCTTTCCGAGATCATACACATCAAAACCGTAATTACTCAAAAGAACCTTTACGATGTTTTTTCCGATGTCGTGGATATCTCCCTTGACCGTTGCCAATATCACAGCGCCCTTGGCAGGCTGATCGGTTTTGCTCAAAGCGGCCTTGACGGACTCAAATGCAGCTTTTGCCGCATCGGCGCTCATTAAAAGCTGCGGAAGAAAAACGGTTTTTTCCTCAAAGCCCTTTCCCACCGTATCCAATGCCGGGATTATCTGATCGTTAACAATTTCCAACGGATCGGTTTGTTTTGCAAGCTCGGCGGCTATTGTCCCGGCTTTTTCTTTCAATCCCTTGATAATGGCGTGTTTTAATGGATCGCTGATCTCCTCCAAACCTTGTGACACGGGCTTTGAGGCGCTTGATGTTACATTCTGAGCGGTAATACCGGAGGCGTAATTAATGTATTCAACACAGTTTTCGTCCATTCCTCTCAAAGCTTTGAAGCAGTGATAAACTTTCATCATTTCGAATGAAAATGGATTCATAATTGCACAGTCAAGTCCGTTCTGCAAAGCTATGGCAAAAAATGTTGAGGTTATAAAATCTCTGTTCGGAAGACCAAAAGAAATATTTGAAATTCCCAGACTGGTGTGAACTCCAAGACGTTCTTCGATCAGACGAATACTCTCAAGTGTAACGTTGCCGCTGTTTGTATCCGAAGAAATAGTCATTGCCAACGGATCAACCACGATCTGACTTCTGTCAATGCCGTACTTTTCGGCTTCCTCAATGATATTCTTAGCTATTTCGTATCTTCCCTCGGCAGTAGTCGGAATACCGTTTACTCCGATCGTCAAGGCTATTACAACACCGCCGTATTTTTTCACAAGAGGAAAAATAGCCTTCATACTTTCAGGCTTTCCGTTCACCGAATTGACAAGCGGCTTTCCGTTGTAGATTCGCATAGCTTTTTCCATTGCTATGGGGTCTACCGTATCAATTTGGAGAGGAAGATCACTCACCGCCTGCAGCTCCGTTACAACGCTTATCATCATGGCGGTTTCGTCAATTTCGGGCAAACCGACATTAACGTCAAGAATATCTGCGCCTGCGTCTTGTTGGGTAATTCCCTCGTTCAAAATATAATCAAGATTATTCGTTCTGAGCGCTTCCTTAAATTTTGATTTGCCCGTGGGGTTGATTCTTTCTCCGATCAAAACAGGAACACCGCCGATTTTTACGGCATGGGTGTAGGAAGAAACCACTGTGTTGTTTTTCTTTTCGGGAAGCCTGAACGGCAAGCCTTTCGTTTTTTCGATAGTTTTTTTGATAAACTCGGGCGTAGTTCCGCAGCATCCGCCGATTATCGTTGCTCCCTCTTTGACGATTTCCGCCATATAATCGGAAAACATCTCTGCGTCAACATCATAAACGGTTTTGCCGCCTACGCTTTTCGGCAGCCCGGCATTCGGATTGACAATAACGGGAATGCTCGACTGAGAAACGATCAGGGGAACGATCTTTACCATTTGCTCAGGTCCGAGAGAGCAGTTCATTCCCACGGCATCAACGCCCAAGCCCTCAAGCATGGCAGCCATTGCGGCAGGATCTGCTCCCGTCATCAGCTTTGCGTTTTCATCGTAAACACAGGTTACGAAAATCGGCAGGTCACAGTTTTCTTTAGCCGCCAAAACAGCCGCCTTTGTTTCGTAAGAATCGTTCATGGTTTCAATAAGAATAAGGTCGACGCCGTTTTTTACGGCTATCTTTATACCGTCGGCAAAAAGGGAAACAGCGTCTTCAAAATCAAGATCTCCGAGCGGTTTAAGCATTTTTCCGAGAGAGCCTATGTCATAGGCAATATATCTGTCGCCGTCAAACAAGCTTTTGGCTTGTTTGGCATTGTCAATGGCAGCAGTGATTATCTCTTCGAGGTTATCAAATTTCAGACGGTTAGCGCCGAAGGTGTTAGTTTTGATAATGTTACAGCCGCTTGCATAATATTGTTTGTGAATATCAACGATCACATCTCTGTGTGACAGATTCCAATACTCGGGCAGTTCACCCGGCGCAAGCCCCTTTTCCTGAAGCATAGTTCCCATTCCGCCGTCGAAATAGGTTATTGATGTCTTAATTTTTTCCAAAATATTCATAATATCATTCCCTGTAAATACAATTGACGTTGCTGCACGTCATACACTTGTTGGAGCAAGTTCTTGACTCTGCGCCGAGTCCGATCACAGCCGTCACGGACTTTGTCGGAGTCATCAGCAGCGAATCGGAAAGTGTTATCCCAAGCTTTCTTGTAAGATCAAGACATCTCACAAAATCCTTTTGATGTTCAAGCGAAAAATCCCCGTATCCTGCGCTGAACCTGGAACAATGCTTTTCCTCGTTTTGGGTTATCTCCTGCTCTGCTTTGTCACACCAGTATTCAATGGCAGATGAACCGAGCGCGTCAATAATAACGCCTTTAACGGGCTTTATTCGGTTGTATTTGGCAATAAGTCTGTCTGCGCCTATTCCTATTGTTGCGGCAAACAGAATGACGCTGCGGCAGTTTTTCAGGTGATTGTATAAATTCCTGCTGTGGACTGCGCCAAATCCGATATCAACAGTATTCTCGCCGAGAATTTTCAGCGGTACTTCGGCGAAGCAGGCACGAGCCTGAACACACTCCAAAAGCTCCTCGCTGCATTCATCTATCAGATCAAGAATCAACCGATCAGGCTCAATTTTCTTATAGCCAAGATAGCGAACAGCTTCCTCTTGCACCGTTTTGACTTCGCCTTTTTGAGCAATTCTCAGCTCAACCGTAAAATCCGACATTGTATCCCAACTCATTATTTGATAATATACGAAATATTGTTCATAATAGCCTGCGCAATTTCAGGCTTGTTCATGGAGTAGATGTGAACCGCACCTATACCGTTTGCATACAGATCAATGATCTGTTCCGTTGCAAAGGCAATGCCTGCCTGTTTCATAGCTTCGGGGTTATTTCCGTAACGATCAACAATTCTGATAAATCTCTGCGGAAGCGCATTCTGTGAAATAGACATTATTCTTTTGATCTGGGCGGCATTTGTAACGGGCATTATTCCGGCAACGACGGGAACACTTATGCCTGCTTCTCTGATTCTGTACAAGAAATTATACAAAATGTTATTGTCAAAAAACATCTGAGTAGTTAAGAACTCGCAGCCTTTTTCCACTTTATTTTTTAAGTGTTTAATATCTTCAAAAGAGTTTTCGCTTTCCGGGTGAGTTTCGGGATAGCAAGCGCCGCCAATGCAAAAATCACCCTTTGCTTTGATTTCGTCAATAAGCTGCGCTGCATAGTGATAATGACACTTGGAACGGTCGAAGCCTTCGGGAACGTCACCTCTGAGCGCAAGAACGTTTTCGATTCCGCACTTTTTCAAGTTGTCAATGACTGAATCGATTTTATTCTTGTCAGAGCTTACGCAGGTCAGATGCGCAAGCGTCGGAACGGAGTACTTATTCTGAATATTTTTTGCGATATCGGCAGTAAACTCGGACGTACCGCCGCCTGCTCCGTAAGTAACGCTCATAAAATCGGGCTTTAAAGCAGCGATCTGTTCCGTTGCTTGTTTTATGCTTTCAAACTTGTCGCTTGTTTTTGGCGGAAAAACCTCCATTGAGATAGTGGGTTTTTCACTGTTGATCAGATCTATAATTCTCATTTTATTCTCCTTGTTTTACTCTTTTAATCATAAAAACTTACTTAGTCTATATGTTTATAATATGATAACACAAAACGGCAATTTTTTCAAGACTGTATTTTATAAATCAAAAGGGAACACTCCTTAAAAAGCGTCCCCATAATATTGTATAAAAACTATCAATAACCTCTGATCGCAATCGCAGACGCTTCGAGAGCGGCTCTTGCAACAGGCCCCGCAGAGCTGAATCCGAAGCCCCCGTTTTCGACACAAACCGCAAATGCAAGCGGACAATCATCATCGGTGACGTATCCTACTATCCAACCGTCCTCATCACCGTTGGAAACCTCCGCCGTTCCTGTTTTTGCCGCAACATGAAGATCCCCGAAGGTCGAGTCGCCGTAGTGATTGCTGACCGTGTATCTCATCATATCCGAAAGCTTGTTGGCTGTGGAGCTTTTCATCATTCTTACTCCGTTCTTGGCTCTTGAGCCGACGGCAATGTCTTTGAAATTAAAAAATGAATCGACGTTATCTATCATATAAGGCTCGATAGGTGTTCCGCCGTTTGCAACTGCCGAGCAGATCACTGCCATGTGAAGAGGATTTGCCATATCGGTATACTGTCCTACTCCCGACCACGCAAGACCTGCCGTATCGGCTTTGCTTACGTCATATTTTGACGACGCAACATCGTTGTCATCTACTTTCAGATTATGATTAAAGCCGAACTTATCCGCATATTCCGTCATAACATCGGGGCCAAGCTCTACTGCAAGCTCCGCAAAATATATATTGCATGAAACAGCCATTGCCTCTTTCATACTCAACTCTCCGTGAGGTTCAACACAGGTAACATATTCTCCGCCTATGATCTTGCTTCCCTCACAGTAAAGCAGTCTGTCCTCGGAGCCTTCAATATTTTCAAGCGCCGCCGCAGCAGTCACAAGCTTGAACGTTGAACCGGGCGGATATGTCGAGCTTAGCACGTTGTCAATATAAAGTCCGTCATAGGTGTCATCTCCGTCAACGATCTCTACCGGATTGTAGGGATCATATGTCGGTGTGCTGACCTTGCAGATGATTTCGCCGGTTTTGAAATTATACACCAGAACTGCGCCGTTGTATCCTCGGCTTGCCATTGCTTCGTACGCAGCCGCACAGGCTTTTGAATCGAGTGTTAATGTAATGTCGCTGCTGCTTCTGAAAGAATTTGGCATTCCAAGACCGAGAATATAATTATATCCGGTCAATCCTGTTCTGTAAATGCTTTGAACAGCCGTTGCGATATTTGTGGAATCATCTCCGACCGAGTGCAGCATTGCGGCGCGAACGCTGGGATCATCATTGTAAAGCCGCTGACCGTCATCGGTGCTTGTAGCAAGCGTGTAGCCGTTTCTGTCGTAAACATCGCCTGCCTGAGCAAGACCCGTGACCGAAATATGAGCATTCATAGGCTTTTGCGCCCATTCGTTTGCATGAATAATGAGATTTACGGTAAAATAACCCAAACCTATAAAAAACGCAAATGCAAGAAACCAAGTCAAGATCGACCTGTTCAATATTTTTTTCATATTGTAGATCCTCCGTTACACTTCCGACGAAGCAAAAAGGCTCTGCTTTCTGACCGCATAGGTTCTCTCGTCAGCCGCTTTTATAAACGCAAACAAGCCCCAGCAGGAGATCATGCTCGAACCGCCTGCGCTGATAAACGGAAAAGTTACGCCTGTAAGAGGAAGAATATCCGTTGCGCCGAAAATATTCAGCGAAAGCTGAACTACAAGCAGACCTGCCGCACAGCAAGCGGATATTGAATAGAATGTGCTTCGGCTTCTTGTGGTGATGGCTCTTGCATAAAAAACGAGCGCACCCAATGAAATTGCCAGAACAAGCGTAACGATTATTCCCATTTCCTCGCACACCACGCCTATAACAATATCGCTCTCGGACGCAAAAAGCTTTTTACAAAAACCGTTTCCTATTCCAACACCGAACAAACCGCCGCTTGCGCAGTATATGAGCGTTCTCGCCTGCTGAAATCCCGTGTCCCAGACATAGGGTTCTTCAAAAACATGACCCCAAGCTTTGAAACGCTCGGAAATATACGGTTTGAATCGCAAAACGATAGTAGATGCAAAAACCGCAGAAGTCACCGCAAGCACTAACGTTTTAAAATCGCCCGATCTCATAAACGAGAGAAGCAGGAACGTAGCAAAGAAAATCAAAGCTGTGCCAAAGTCGCCCATAAGAGCAAGAGCGCCTACACACAAAGCGGAAAAGATAATAAATCCCAAAAGGTTTTTCTTAGTTTGGAGCTGATCAAGACTGCCTGCGCCGACTATTATAAATCCGACTTTAACTATCTCGGACGGCTGAACCGAAATTCCTCCGATCTGGATCCAGTTCGCCGCACCGTACTGGTTTTTACCGAAAATAAGATTGACCGCAAGAAGCCCGAGAGATGCAATATAGATCCATCTTTTATATTTGCCCACCCTGTCGGGATCCTCAAGGTATTTTATCAAAAACTCAAACAAAACTATTCCCATAACCGCCGCCAGGATCTGTACGAGCGCCTGACGTTCCGACTGATGAACCGAGATAAGAACGCCCACTCCCGTCAGAAAGAAAGCCAAAGCTTCTATTTCAAAATTGACCCTCTTGAAAATCAGCGAGGTTATAAGATAAGTTCCCCACATCAATCCGATAACCACAAGCCCGTAGGTAAACGGCATAAGGTCGATTATTCCTGTTTCAAGATTCTTTGCCGTCAAACAGGCTTCCGACGTAACAAGAAGAAAAAATATTGAAATAATCAAAAGCAAAACCTTTTGTGATATACTTTTCTTTCCTTTAGGCCGAAAAAACCACGAACGTCTTGACGCGCCTTCAAACTCTTCGGCACGCTTTACCACAAGATTTGTTGAGCCTATTCTGATCTCATCATTAAGATAGATATTCGTTCGTTCGGAGATTTTTTCGCCGTTCACGAAAACGCCTGCCTTAGAACCCGTATCCGTAATGCTCCAGCCGTCGTCACGCCTGAGCAAAACGGCGTGTTCTCGTGAAACCGTGGTATCATTCAAAAACACATCGCAGCTTCTGCTGCGTCCGATCGAGTTTTCCCAATACAAAACGGGAACTGCTTTTTGGGTGTACTCGTCATAAAGCATAATAAGCGGCCGTTCATCACGGCGATTATGACGCAGTGACGAATAGATCTTAACAAGTATAATAATTGATAAAACAGGTATCGCTATTCTTAAAACTACAACAACCAAGTCAAATACAAATGCCAAAAAACCGCTCAATTTATCCCCTCCTTTAAGGATCACCTGGAAACGGGCGCTTTGCACACCGTGTTGCCAATATAGAACGGCTGCAAAAAAGCGTAACCCAATACATAATAATTATAACACAAAAAATATTAAATTACTATAAAATTTTATAAAAGCAACTGTAAACGTTTGCGGGCGGGCGGGCGCACGCCCGCAGGTAATGCCGCCATACTTTTTGTAATGGTAAGAAAGCTTCCGCTCCTCGGCTGCCTACTATAATT
>CACYDY010000278.1 GCA_902773245.1 uncultured Ruminococcus sp. | reverse complement strand
GGGGCGCTTCGCTGCATAGGCGCTGCTGCGCCCGGCATAGCTGCGTTCATATTCATTGGGGGAGCGGCAAATTCCATATCGCAGCATTCTTCATCGCAGAATTCTTCCGCCGGAATTGCTGCGCAGGCTCTCGCCATGCCCATCGGAGCGGCGTTTCTTAAAAACATTCCGCTTCCTTTGAATGAATTTTTTTCGTATTCAATGTTTCGTCGGAATGTCCAGTTATAAATGTAGGGTACATTCTTATCAATTTTGATCTCTGCACCAAAACACTTTTCGGCGAGCTTCTTGGACTGCTTGTCGGTATATCCGAGCTTGATGTAAAAATCCTTCATTTCATTATACTGTTTCTTAGAAATGAGATAGTATTCCTTTCGCTTTTTGAAAGGCATAGGATCACCTCCGGTTTTTTATTTAAATGAGCAATCTTGACAATTGCACAAAAAAGCTTGAAACAGGACAATCAAAGTTTTTGCCCGGCTTTTTTTATTTCAAAAAGCGCCCCGCAGGACGTACCCTTGGGGCACTTTTGAAAAAGTTTGATCAAAACTTTAATATGCTAAATCTTTTAGATTTTTAGTATAATTCCGTTTTCCGACCGAAGAACCGGGATCATTCATTCACGCCGGCTTCTTTTCTCGAAATAAGAGTTGCAGTCAATGTGCCTTCTTCTGTTTTTCCGTTGCCCGAACGTGTAACGGTAAGCTCGATCTTGTCACCGGACTTATGCTTTGAAAGAATTTCCTGTATCTCTGTCATGCTCGTAACGGAAGTTCCGTCAACAGCCGTAATAATATCGCTTGATTTCAGACCTGCAAGCTCCGCAGGCGATCCGCTCATTACCTGAGCAACATAAACGCCCTCAGGCCAGCCGAAGCGTTCCTGATAAGAATCCGGAACAGAGTCGCCAGAAATTCCGAGATACGGTTTATCCTCGTCGGCAACATAGGTAGATGTCATAAGCTCGTTAATGATCGGGATAGCGTCAGAAATCGGGATAGCGTAGCCTGTGCCTTCAACCGATGTGTCGGAATACTTTGCGGAGTTTATACCGATAACCTCGCCCTTTATATTAAGAAGAGCGCCGCCGCTGTTGCCGGGATTGATCGCAGCGTCCGTTTGCAGAAGAGTCATCGTAGTGTCCGAAAGCTGAACCGTTCTTTCGGTAGCGCTGATATAACCGACCGTGACCGACTGACCGTAGCCCAGAGCGTTGCCGATGGCAATTGCCGGTTCGCCAAGCTTGAGGTTATCGGAGTCGCCCAATGCAGCGACCTTGATCTGCTTGAGTGTGTCTGCGCTGATGTCGGAAAGCTTAACTGCGATAACTGCAAGATCGTTGTCGGCAGACGTGCCTTTTACCGTTGCCGAATAGCTCTCGCCGTCAATAAATTCAACGGTAATCTCGTTTGCGCCGTCGATAACGTGGTTATTGGTTGCAATAAGAAGCTCGTCGGAGCTTTGATTGATAATAATACCCGAACCGCTCGCGCTGACTTCGTAGGTGTTGTCAAACTCTTCGTCCAAAAAATATCTGTAGAAGTAGCCGTAAACATCGCTGACCTCTTCTTCGCTGACGGTGCTGATCGATACCATCGAAGGCATAGCGTTTTCAACGACCTGAGTGACCGTGCTGTTGACCTCGGAATCATCATCTGTCACCTTGAGCGGATTTGCGTTTGCAACAGCCGAACCGTCATCCGACTTTGAAGCCGACGTCTGAGCTGTTCCGTTATGATCAAAGTAGCTGACTCCCGCATAGAACGATCCGCCGGAGATTATCAATGCCGCACAGATTGCCGCAATCGAAAGTCCCCATTTTTTTCCGCTCTTTTTCTTCTTAGGCGTGAAGTCTGCAGGCGTGTAATTGGATTGTGAATAAGGATTGCTGTAGCTTTGAGAATACTGCGGAACGGTAAAGCTGTTTTGTCCCACATTGGCAGACGCATTTTGTGAAGCTTGGTACGAATACGGGTTATTGTACTGCTGTACCGATGAACCGGTTGTATTGTTCGGCATTCCTGTACCGTTTGTGTTGTTATTGTTGAAATCATAATTGTTATCCATATGCTTTTCCTCCTAAGCTTTTAGCTGTGTTTTTTTCTATGGCTTTATTCTACACCCTTAACTTAAAACGAACCTTAATATTTACTCAAAATTAACTTAAAAATTTTTTATGCTGTTTTTATAAAAAGAAGAGCGGCTTTTTCTGCCGCTCTTCTTGGGGAATCGTATTTGAAAGAGGTTTTTTCAATTCCTGTTACGGTGTCGCAATCATTTCACCGTAAGTCTTATT
>CACYDY010000277.1 GCA_902773245.1 uncultured Ruminococcus sp. | reverse complement strand
CTTTTAGCAGAAAATGCCCCTTAGTTTCGGTTTGCACAGTGTTACCTCGCCGCTCCAAGGCGACACAATAAAACATGTACACAGATTGTTTACTCATTCAAAAACCGTGTGCAGCAGTGACTTTTTTATTGATATAAATTCAAAGCTGTGTTATGATTGTTATAGATACACAAACAATCTTATTTGCTGATATTTTCGGGAGGGTCTTATGAATTTAATTAAAGAAGTTGTAAAGCAGCACAAATACATCGCAATGTTATTGGCGATCTGTCTGATTTTATCGCTCTTATGTATGTTTAAAGCAGGCAGAATGTTTTTTTCTATCGTCGGCAACGGGACGAAGAATTACTCAACTATAACAGAAACGGATATGAAGGAAGATCTTGCCCTTGAAGGCTATATCAATACAGCGTATGACGATTTTGCATGGGTGGGAAAACGAGGCACCGGCAAATTCGTAGAAGGCTATGATGTCCCACAGATAAACTTTTACGCAGTTGAGTTCGGTGACAACAAGGTTCTCTTTGTGAAAGTTCCTATTGAAAGTCAAATCAATTACAGCCTGGAATCAGTTGTGGAAACAACATCTCTTACAATGAAAAAGAAGAACGAAGATCCTGCCTTTGACGGAACGTTTCAAGAAAGTGTTTATCTTCGAGGAATTCTCACCGAAAACGATCCCGAAATACTGCATTTGTACAGAGAATGGCAAACCGACAACCAAATCATGTACCAAACAAGTTGGGGCATTGATATTTCCACACTTGATCCTGTTTCCTACACACTGGACCTTACTAAAGATCCGCAAAAAATAATCATGCTGTTTTTGCTGGGTGTTGTTTTATTATTGATAGTTATTGTCACGGTTGTCATCTACTTTTTAAGATTATATACACGGCAATTTTATGATACATTTGTACCGAGCAGTTCGCCTGTTCCGCAATCCGGAAGCTATTCACCGATGTTCAATAAGGACAAGCCGGATTCCAACATACCGATATTTAACTCAAAAAATCGTCCTGTCGACGATATATCAACGCAAACGGACAGCTCCGCAAAACGTCCTGCTCCAAAAATAAAACCGACATTTACCAAGTATGATCCCACTACGGTTTTCCAGTCAAATGCTTCCGTTTCACCAAATTTTGCTTCGCAGAAAAAGTCCGACTCAAACAACAGCACTTACGGCAGCGGCTCTTTTCAAAGACAAAACACCTATAAGCCGCAATCTAAGGTAAATCTGCAAAAGGACATTGATCCCGTAACACAGCAGAGTGACCCCTCTTTGACAGACTCCGCCGACGAATGATCACCGTTTAAAGAAAAAGAAACTTCACCAATAACGATGAAGTTTCTTTTTTGTTTATTATCGACAGCGATCTGCCCGATTTTTTACAAATTATCACGAAAAACATATTTAAATAGCGATCCCGAAAATTTATAAAAGTTAATATACATAAAATTTTTATTGATTTTATTATAAAATTTTTGCAAAACTATTCCATTTTTGAAAATAATGTGTTATAATTTAAAATCAGATAGGGTTATATCCGCAAGGTACTTTTATAACTTTGAGTTTTTTTAATTAAGTATCATGTATTTTGGATATTCCAATTAATCGGATAAGTTACTCCGTTAAAGAAAGGCAGATAATATATGAATACTAAAATTTCCGGTTCAGTGGTTTACATCGGTGTAGATGACAAATATGTTCAGCTTTTTGAAAGTCAGTATAAGGTTGAAAACGGTGTTTCCTACAATTCTTATCTTATTAATGATGACAGACCTGTGATCATGGATACTGTAGACTCCCGTGAAACCTACAGATGGCTTGAAAATCTTGAAAACGCTCTCGGTGACAGAAAACCCGAGTACCTTGTTTTGCAGCATATCGAGCCTGATCATTCGGGTTCTTTGATAGCGGTTGCCGAGAAGTATCTTGACATGAAGATCGTTGGCAATGCTAAGACTTTACAGATGATCAGCCAATTTTATGATTATGACTTCGGCAAAAGACTGGTTACCGTAAAGGACGGCGACACTATCCGTACAGGCGACCATACATTGCAGTTTTTGTTCGCTCCAATGGTTCACTGGCCTGAGGTAATGGTAACTTACGATTCAGCCGATAAGGTACTTTATACAGCCGACGCTTTCGGAAAATTCGGAACTCTCGACATTCAAGACGATTGGGACGCCGAAGCAAGACGCTACTACTTCAATATCCTCGGAAAATACGGCGCTCAGGTGCAGAGTCTTCTCAAGAAGATTGCAGCCGCAAATCTTGACATAAACACCATAGCTCCTCTTCACGGTCCGGTTCTTAACAGTCAGCTTGAGAGATATATTTCCAAATACAATGTATGGAGCAGCTATGAAGCCGAAGAAAAGGGCGTTACGATCGCAGTGGCTTCAATTCACGGCAACACAATGGCTGCCGCAAACAAAATTGCCGATACGCTCAAAGCTAAAGGCGTTCAGAACATCAATGTAATTGACCTTGCGCATACAGATCTGTCAGAAGCTGTTTCAAGCGCTTTCCGCTATGACCGTCTTGTACTGGCAGCGGCTTCTTTTGACGGCGGTGTGTTCACACCTATGGAAGACTTCCTTAATCGCCTTGTCGGCAAAGGATACAAAAAGCGTAAGATCGCCATTGTTGAGAACACTTCGTTTGCTCCGTGCGCTGCGCGTACAATGAAGGCTGCTGTTGAAAAGATGAAGGATATTACACTTTGTGACACCGTTGTTTCTTTTAAATCCACTCTCAAAGACAGCGATATGCCCAATGTTGAGAAGCTTGCCGCTGAGCTTGTTTGATTTTCACCTGTTTTCTGTAATAGTTTAATAATTTAATAATAAAACTGCCCTCTGCATATTTTTGCGGAGGGCTTTAGTTTTTAAGATATTAGAGAAATATTGATTATCTTCCGATGTATAACCGTATAATCAAAATCAGTAGATCCCGGCTATATCGGTGGAATTTACAATACTGTCAATACTGTAAATTATCAGAATTTCGTCAATGTCCTGTTCTTTTACAAGATCAGACACCGGTTTAAAGTAATACCTGATATCTACCAGCGTTACAAGTGAATAATTATCTGCCAAAAACGGCGCAAGACAATGAGAATAGGAATCTCGCAGAACAAGCAGCTTTTTATCGGTTTGGGCATTTTTGTTGCTGATCGTTACAATGCCATGATTTCCGTCAAGGAATGCTGTATATTGATCATTGGTTTTCAGATTGTCCCTGAAAAAGCAGTCGTCGGAGAATGTCACGTCCTCTCCCTCGAAAACACAAACTCGAAGTGAGTTTTTCTGTCTTTTTTCATTTACCCAAAGTTCAAT
Organism: uncultured Ruminococcus sp.; assembly: GCA_902773245.1. Classification (GTDB taxonomy): domain Bacteria; phylum Bacillota; class Clostridia; order Oscillospirales; family Acutalibacteraceae; genus RUG592. Next base: position 2,303 of record CACYDY010000277.1, on the reverse strand, counting down.
CGACTCGGACGGCTTCAGCCATAATCCCGATTTCGAATAATTTGTTCCGTAAAATCCGCCGCAGCTTTCAATGTTAAAGCTTTCTTTCGGCGTTGGTGTGAAATTCATGCTTTCTCCGAGCAGCTTGTAGCATTCATATGCCCCCTGTGATGTCCAGTGGTGGTCGGTCTTGTAGTAAAGCTGCTCATCGTTTTTTAGCTGTTTGAATGTGTCTGTGATATTCACAACACGAACATTCTCGATACTGCCCAATGAATCCTCGATTTTGGAAATGATCTGTCCATCTTTGTACTCATAGTGATTTAAAGGCAATTTGTCATCATAAATGTAACCCGAGCTTGGAACTGTACATATATAACTTGGAACATCTGCCGTTTCAACAAATTCACCGAGATATTTCAGATTATTATTGAATGTAGAATTTTCTTTTACAGGTGTAACTGTCAGATAATCGTCCTTCGCACTGTAAATTCCGCTCATGCCGTTTCTTCCGCTCAATAGATCATAATATGCATTAACTCCTACAAAGAATGTTCTGAAAGGCATTTGATCGTTCAGATATGTTTCAAAATCCTTTCCAAAATCACCTTTAAATACAGATTCAACACCGGGAATCGGAAGCTGAGAAAGATTCCTTTTTTCAAGAGAAGAAAACTCCGAATCTTTTACCGAAAGATATAACACGGGTACAGCGAAAATTATTATACAAAAAACATACGCAGGAAGATATTTCAGTTTGAGTTTATTTTTCATAATTAATATCCCCCCTGTTCTTAAAATTTAAAATACAAAAACGGATTGTAGCCCGAACTTACAAGCGAAGCTGTGCAGATTATCATTCCCAAAGCGCACAGCGCAGCGTCCAAAGCGCCGCTCCAACTTTTATTCTCTATTTTTGCGTACAATTTTTTTGCCGCAGGTGTGCAGGCGATAACGGCAGCGAAAAGCAAAGGCAAATATGCAAAGATATTCACAAGTCCGTCGTGTGAAACAATTCCGTTTGTGGGAATAAACAGCCTTCCAAAATAACCGAGCAATTCGTGCATATCCTCAAAGTAGAATATAACCCAGCCGAGTATTATCAGCAAAATTGAATAAACATGAGAAACCGCAGACGGCGCTTTTTTCAAAAGCTTCAGCAAAAATGACTTCTCCAGCATCAAGATCACAAAGAAATAAAGTCCCCACAAAATAAAGTTGTAATTTGCTCCATGCCAGATTCCCGTCAGCGCCCAGACTACAAACATATTAAAAATCTGACGGGGCAAGCCTTTTCTGTTTCCACCGAGAGGAATGTATATATACTCTTTGAACCACGTTGAAAGTGAAATATGCCATCTTCTCCAAAATTCGGTTATAGACTTTGATATATACGGATAGTCGAAATTTTTGAGAAAATCAAAACCGAACATCTTTCCAAGTCCTATCGCCATTTCGGAATAACCGCAGAAGTCGAAATATATTTGCAGCGTATAGGCTATTATTCCTACCCAAGAACCCATAATTCCGCACGAAGGGTCTGCTCTCATGATATCCCAAAGCTTTCCCATTTGATTTGCCAAAAGCACCTTTTTGCAAAGTCCTATCACAAAAATCTTAACGCCCTCGGTGAATTGCTCCATGTTTTCGCGCCGTTCTATCAACTGCTGCTCAACATCACGATAACGAACTATCGGCCCTGCAATAAGCTGCGGAAACAGCGAAACGTACGTTCCGAAGGTTATAAAATTTTTCTGACTTTTTGCATCATTACTATAAACGTCTATTGTGTAAGACATCGTTTGAAACGTGTAAAATGAAATTCCTATCGGAAGAGGTATGTCGCCGACCGAAAAGTGAAGAATGTTTCCGATAAATCCCGCATATTTAAAATATCCGAGCAGCCCGACATTCAAGATAACGGAAATTATCAGCACTGCCTTAGATGATTTTTTATTTGAACCGTCTTCGTTCTTCATTTTTCCTATGAGAAGACCCGAGATATAGTTTATCAGCGTTGACACCAACATCAGCACAACGAGCTTAGGCTCTCCCCAACCGTAAAAAATCAGGTTCACAACGAACAAAAGAAAGTTTCTTCCCTTTTTCGGTGTAATATAGTATAATAACAATACTGCCGGTAAATATACAAATAAAAATATTATGCTTGAAAAAACCAAGGTCTAACCTCCTACACAAAAAATCGGGCAACAGCAGCATCTGTAATTTCCAAATTCTCTTTGTCCCTAAGGGGTACGCACATACCTCCGTCAACTTTTTCCGCAAAGAAATTGACAGCAAAACAAAATGACAATTTGAAAAAT
>CACYDY010000276.1 GCA_902773245.1 uncultured Ruminococcus sp. | reverse complement strand
GGTCTGAAATCGACTAAAGCTACCTTGGAGCGGTAACGTTTTTCCAAATTCTCTATGTATGACCGGTACAAGTTGTGCGAAGGAAGCCCTCCGCAGGCAAAATCAAGTATCAAGAGGTCTTCATATTCTTTTCCGAGAAAGCTCCTCAATCCTGCCGCTTGGCATGGAGTTGAGCAAAACAAAACCTTTCTGCCGTTGTTAAGCGCTTCTTTTACATCCGCAAAGGTTTTTCCGGCTGAGCTTTCAACATATTTGCTTTTTTGCAGTTTTTCAAGTTCGGTCACATCGCTTGACTTGATCACAACCGACTTGTTGTCTTCGGAGTACGCGGCGCCGAACACCACTCCTCCGTTTTTCAAAACAAAACGGGATAATTCTCCGAACAAGCCGCCGCTTGAACTTCCGGCGACCAACTCTTTATCCTTGCTCCAACATACAAACGCGCTCACCGTGCGGTTTTCGAGAGGCGGATCGTTTACAGGGCAGCGCTTTAAGCATTCTCCGCAGTCCCTGCAACGCGTCTCGTTGACCTTTACTCTGTAAAACAATCCGTCCGATTCTTCGGAAACCGCGCCGGCAGGACAAATACCGACGCAGCAGCCGCAGTTTGCGCATCCGTTGATTTTTGAAACATTATCCATACAGTATACTCCGTAAATACCCTATTCCTTTTTCGCGCTCTTCTTCTATCTTTTTGTTGACCGATTTATAATCCGCGCTGAAGCCCGACGGTAACTCTCTTATACCGCAGTTATCAATGGAAAAGCACTCCAATATATCTTTAAGACGCGAAGGCGCGTCGGGATTGATCGCAGCGCTGAACTTCTTGTTAAAAATAATAGAAAACGCAAGTCCGTGAAACGAAGATGTGATAACGTATTCGGCATTTTTTATCAACCACAAAAACTCGCGCACGTCGCTGTCCAAAAGCGTCTTTTGGCAATAAATAGCTCTTTTGCCAAGCTGAACAGACACTACGGGTAAATCGGTTGTCTCAGAAAGCGCTGCCAGCTCTTTATTAAGCTCTGAGTTCCAGTACAACGCGTAAACCAATATGTATTTTTTCGGTATGTCTTTTCTTTCGGACGAACATTTTACCCATTCATCAGCCGGCAGCAGAAAAGTAGGATCTATATGAACCTGCGGATTCAAATCCGGATCCATATCTTTGATTATTGAAATCATTGACTTTTCCCTTACTGATATAACGTCAAATGTATTTAGAGATTTTTCAATGTACCTGCGGTTCTCTTCGCTCATTTTTTGCGAGCCAAAGCTTGCGGCATATGATATTCTCGGCTTTTGACCGGTATTAAAATCCAAAAACATCTCTTTACGTATTTCGTCCGGATTCCAAACCTGATCGCTGCCTGTAAGATAAAAATCCGCTTCGGGAACCGAATCTTTCAAATCCTCATATCCGTTATAATAGCATATTGAAAAGTTTTCATCTATAAAAGCCGAATTATTTTTATATATTCTGTTAATCTTCTTTAGATGAGGTAGGGTCAAAAGATATTTAGCAATGCTTTTCAGCGATTTTTTTACACGTTTTCTTAAAGGGCTCTCCATTCGAAAAGTTTTGTATATGGTTTCAGTACAACCCAAGCTTTCAATAGTTTTTTTTAATCCGTATGCTTGGCATATCGATCCGTAACTGTTCCATTCACAATATGTTATTACTGCAACTTTTTTCATATACATCACCATTGAATTATCAATTCACCTTGTTAAATATCACCCCGGACTGCATGGCCCTGATGAAAAGAGAGTGTTGATATCCCCCCCGCCCAAAATCACTTTGCAAACCGAAAACAGCCTCTCGGTGGCGATATCGGGATTCCATTCATCTGAAATAGTCTGATACGCGGCTTTTCCGAGACGCGCTTGTTCAGCCGGCGCGTCAAGCACGCCTGAAACCGAGTCATACAGAGCGTCAACATCACCCGAGCTGTATATGATTCCGTTTTCACGATCCTTGATCAAATACGGAACCGAACCGGCTTCTTTTGTACCGATCACCGCGCAGGCGCTGTTCAT
>CACYDY010000275.1 GCA_902773245.1 uncultured Ruminococcus sp. | reverse complement strand
TTTCCTGTTCCCATTTTTGACACTCTCCTCTTTATTTTACTATACTTCGATTGTCTGGATTGTGTCAAGTTTTATTATACACCATCAATTTTTCTTTTTGTCAATTTTTTGACAATTATCAGTCCTAAAATCATAAACGGTACCGCTGCGGATATGTAGTCAAGGAAAAAACACACTCTCGGCTCGGAAAAGTCAAAGTATACGAACATCGACCGCATGAACATATATATCGGTATATCTCGCTTGAAGAAAGCATAACAGCCATAGACCACCCAAATTGCGGCGATCGTATAGACTATTATCTGCAAACCTTTCTTTTGTTTTTTCAGCTTATTGAAGATCGGCGACAGATGTGTACCTGCGTGAATGCTCATGAGCACAAAACCCCAGTACGAAAGCAGCATATGTATCGTTCTTGCTTGTGGCGTTATATTTAGCATCGGCAGGAATGTGAATAGGTGCTTTGAAAGAAGTATACCGCTGACAGGCTGCAACATCATCACGATAAATATCATGGCATTTATCACAGTCTGAAAAATTCTCACGGGCTTGTCTTTTCCCTTAAACAGTGCCGATGTCCATTTCCTGTTTATGATATGGTGAACGATGAACAGGGCAAAGATCAGCGTGCCGACTATTTCATGCAGCGTTTCACCGATCAGAGAATAGGCCATCAACATGATAAGCATCATCATCATTGCAAAGTCAATTATTACTCGTGCTTTTTTCATTCGTATCACACCCCCACTAAAACAGTTTCAGGCAGACATTCTCCGGTCTGCCTGTATTTTTTCAGTAACCGATACCTGAAAGCCAGCTTGTCACATCGTTTCTGACCTTTTCCCGATCGTTCTGAGCGTCTGTTCCGGCGACTGCCAATCCGTCAAGCACCGTGTTGTCAGGGCAGGCGTTAGACAGCTTCCTGTCAAAGCCCGAAAGACCGCTGCCTGCGTGTGTGGAAAATGGGATAAGAGTTTTGCCAGACAGATCTTCATTTTCAAAGAATGTGTACATTATCATCGGCCAGTCGCCCCACCATACGGGCGCACCGATAAAAACGGTGTCATATTTTGTAAGATCGGGCACACCGCCCCGATATCCGGGGAGTGCGTTTTCGTTCAGTTCTTTCTTTGCAATTTCCGTTAATGCGTCGTAAGTCATCGGGTAATGATCGTCAGCGGGAATCACTTCAAATGTGTCTGCGCCTGTTTCCTCTGCTATCATTTTTGCTACTATCGCCGTATTGCCCTCGTCGATAACACCAACGCCGTACTGCTCGCCCGTACGTGAGAAGTACACGACAAGGATATTGGTTCCGTCTGATATCGGCTTGCTCTGCTCATCTTCGGAGACGAGCGACGCTGTATCGTTCTGCTTGTCGGTATTATCGGACTTGCTTTCCGACGCACTTTCAGTTATGCTTTCGATCATGGAATCTCTGTCGCCCTCGGCAGCACTCGAAACGGGGGAAGAAGCTGTACTGCCGCAGGCGGCTAATATAAAACAAAGCGTAAACGAGGTAATTATAAAAACGAGTCTATTTGTTAAAGCTCTCATTGTTCTTCCCCCTGCCTGTCAATTTTCTTTATCACTCTTGCAGGATTTCCGACTGCGATGTAGTTATCGGGAATATCCTTTGTCACGACGGAACCTGTTCCGACGATAGCGTTCTCTCCGATCGTTACGCCCGGGAGTATGTTTACTCTTGCGCCTATCCAAGCGTTTTTCTTGATGCGTATTTCCTTCGTCATGATAACGCAGATATTGTCCGGCTCGTGATTGACCGTGAAGAAACCTACCTCCGGTCCCATCATCACGCCGTCATCTATTGTGATCGTACCGACAGACATCATCGTCAAACCGTGATTTGCAAAGACGTTTTCTCCAAGATGTACGCAGTTTGCGCAGTCTATCTGAAAAGGCGGAGTAAAGAATGTGCCCGGTTTCAAGCCGCCAAAAAGGTCGTTTTCAAGCTGCATTATCCGCTGCACATCGTTCGGGTCGGTGGAATTTATCTCCCAGCACAAGTGCCTGCATCTGTTTATCTCTCCGTGGACTTCCTTCTGATACTGCTCATTGCGGATATCGTATGATCTTCCGTTTCGAAGTTCTTCAAATACTGTCATAATATCACCTCAAGCAGTCGGTTTGAGTGGACCGTAGAAGAAGCTTGAAGTCGCACCGCCGTCTATCAGGAATGTCGAACCCGTGATGAACGCCCCCCTGTCGCTCATAAGAAGCTCGGCGACGTTTGCCACCTCATCGGCGGTACCCGGTCTGCCGGCGGGACATCTTGCGAACATATTCTTGTAGAAATCGCCGCGCGGACCGTTGAACTCATCTATCGCAAGCGGCGTTACGATAATTCCGGGAGCGATGTCGTTGAGTCTTGCACCTCGCTCGCCCCACTTGACGCACTCCGCCATAACTCGCTTTTCGTTGCAGCGCTTCGCCATCTGATATGCGTGGAGAGTGTTCTCGATATTTTCGGGTTTTAGGATATCGAGATCGAGCAGTTTTTCGGTAGGCGTCATCGCAAGCTGGTAGTCCTGCTCTGCCGTTAGCTGCGGCATTCTCCAGCCTGACTGGCTCGATATAGTCACACCGCAGTCGCCCTTTGCGATGACCTTGCCGACCTTTTCAAGCAGCACGGCAGTTCCGTACAAGTCAACTTTAAGTATGGCTTCAATGGGAGCCTGCGACGGCGAAACGCCCGCACCGTTGACGAGATATTTTATCTCACCGTATTCCTGCCCTTTTGCTATCATTGCAAGTATGCTTTTACGACTTGACAAGTCCATTTCGAACGGCTCGACATCAAAGCCTGCGTCGTTCATTATCTTTGCGATAGTGCGGCAGTTGTTCATATTCTTATCGCCGAGTACGATCTTTTTCCCATAGCCCACACGCCGTGTGATTGCCATACTGATCTGCCCCGCGCCTGTAACTAACATTACTTCCTTCATAGCGTTCACCTCATATCAACTATGATTTATAAGCACATTCTGTATATCGCTTCAACATCTTTCGGTGTAAGATTGGTAAAACCGTACAGTACACCTTCCGGAGCACAAGCCTTCTTCGCCATGATCTCAAAATTACTTTCGTCGATTCCAAGATCGGACAATCTGCTCTTTAAGCTAAGCGTATCAAAGAAGAATGCCGACAATGCGTCGATCGCTGCTTTTGCACCGTCCATAAGAGGTAAAGACTCGTCCACGCCCATGACATTCACGCCGAAGCGCTTGATGATCGGTGCGTTCTCCTCGTCGAGGACGTAGGTAAGCCAGCGGGGAGTGAGTATTGCAAGTCCGTGACCGTGTGTAATATCGTAGAATGCCGACAGTTCATGCTCCATAGCATGACACACTGTAGCCTGAAAATAGCCGTCATACAGAAAATCGTTCAGTGCCCATGAAGCCGCCCACATCAGGTTTGCTCTTGCTTCATAATCGTCGGGAGTTTTCACTGCGATTGGTGCATATTTTACCACCGTTTTCAGCACTTCCTCCTGCACCCTTGTGAGCATATCCATACAGCCTCCCTTGCTGAAGTAAGCCACATCAAAGATATGCGACATTATATCCGCACTTCCGCTTGCAGTCTGGTATGCACTCACGCTGAATGTGTTTGTCGGATCAAGGAATGAGACGGCAGGCGATTCGCCGAAAAATCCTGATTTCTCGTTGGTTTCCATATTGCTGATCACACAGCCGCGATCCATTTCGGAGCCGGTTGCCGCAATAGTCAGAACGGTGATAATCGGCAGCCTTTCGGTCACATGACCTTTGCCGGTAACCAGATCCCACACATCGTCACCGTCATACTTTGCTGCTGCAGCGATACCTTTTGCCGCATCAATGGTCGAACCACCGCCTACGGCAAGAAGAACATCGATATCCTCTTTCTTGCAGATCGTTGCACCCTTGTTCACGGTTGTGTGACGTGGATTCGGCTCAACGCCTGCAAGTTCAAATACCTCTGCGCCTGCTTCCTTCAACTGCGCAATTACCTTGTCATACAGACCGATCTTCTTGATCGAACCGCCGCCGTAAACAAGCAGCACCTTATTGCCGAATCTGCTGATCTCCTCGTGAAGATGATGAAGCTGATCTTTGCCAAAATATACCTTTGTCTTATTTTCAAAAATAAAATCTCTCATAGCAATAACTCCTTACATTATTTATATGTTTTTGATCCGCCAAACACAGCGGACATTTTCGTATTATCGAGCCGTCTATCAATCTCTGCTACCTCATCAGCGGCGAGAATAATATCCGCAGCACCTGCGTTTTCTTTCAGACGGTCGGATTTTCGTGTACCGGGGATAGGCACGATATACGGTTTCTTGCAGATCATCCAAGCAAGGGAGATCTGTGCAGGAGTAGCTTTTTTACTCTCCGCAAGCTCCCTGATAAGGGCAAAAAGCTGTTCGTTCTCGTCAAAGGCTTCTGTTTTGAACTGCGGCATGAAGCTGCGGTAATCTCCCTTTTCACTGAACTTATCGCTCTTTTTACAAGCGCCGCTTAAAATACCGTTCGCAAGCGGACTGAATGCCACATAGCCAACATTCAGCTCCTCCAAAACGGGAAACAGCTTATCGTATTCACGGTACATCATAGAATAGCGGTTTTGTATCGCTGTCACGGGACATACAGCGTGAGCACGTCGGAGATATTCCTCCGTTGTTTCGGATATGCCCCAGTGGGTGATTTTGCCCTCTTTTATC
>CACYDY010000274.1 GCA_902773245.1 uncultured Ruminococcus sp. | reverse complement strand
TGCCGGCAAGGCAACACCGGCACCGCCTGTAGGACCTGCTTTAGGTCAGCACGGTGTCAACATTATGGCGTTCACTAAGGAATTTAACGAACGCACAAAGAATGACGTTGGTATGATCATTCCTGTAGTTATTACAGTTTATGCAGACCGTTCTTTCTCTTTTATCACAAAGACTCCGCCTGCTGCAGTGCTTATCAAGAAGGCTTGCAACATTCAGAGCGGTTCGGGCGTTCCGAACAAGAACAAGGTCGCTAATATTACCCGTGAACAGGTCAGAAAGATTGCCGAGCAGAAAATGCAGGATTTGAATGCATCAAGCGTTGAGTCTGCTATGAGCATGATTGCGGGAACAGCAAGAAGCATGGGCGTTGTTGTTGTAGACTAATTTACTGATTTAACCCGGGTGGGAGGACGCAATCCGCAATTACCACTCAATAGGGAGGAAAACTAATGAAACACGGTAAGAAGTATGTCGACAGCGCTAAGCAAATCGACAGAACTAAATTTTATGATACAAACGAAGCTTTGGACGCAGTTATCAAAACTGCTACAGCTAAGTTCGACGAAACGATCGAAGTGCACGTAAAACTCGGCGTAGACGGCAGACACGCTGATCAGCAGGTCAGAGGCGCTATCGTTCTTCCTAACGGTACAGGTAAAAACGTCAGAGTTCTTGCTATCTGCAAGGGCGATAACGTAGACCTCGCCAAGGAAGCAGGTGCCGATTATGTCGGCGCTGAGGAGTTCACTCAGAAAATTCAGCAGGACGGCTGGATGGAGTTTGACGTTCTTATCACAACTCCTGACTGCATGGGTCTTGTAGGTCGTTTGGGTAAGATCCTCGGTCCCCGCGGCTTGATGCCAAACCCCAAGGCTGGTACCGTAACACCTGATATCGCTAAGGCTATCAAAGAGGCTAAGGCAGGTAAGATCGAGTATCGTCTTGACAAAACCAACATTATTCACTGCCCGATCGGCAAGGCTTCATTCGGCGTTGAGAAGCTCCAGGAGAACTTCGATACTTTGCTCGGCGCTATCGTTAAGGCTAAGCCGGCTGCTGCAAAGGGTCAGTACGTTAAGTCTTGCGCAGTTGCTTCTACAATGGGTCCGTCCGTAAGAATCAACCCAAGCAAGTTCCAGGGCTAATTTTTTGGATTTTTATTCGAAAATGCTTGACTTTTTCAAGTTTTCGTGTTATAATATGTATGCTGTTCCAAAGACAGCAGGTACATTTTATGTGTAAAGGGTTTGCCCCGCCTGCCGAGGATTTGCGTTTCAATGAAAGTTGTTATGCCTTTCTCTCGGTTTGCGCTGTGGGAAAGGCTCTTTTGTTTGAATTTTTTTCGGAGGTGAATTGATTTTGCCAAGTCAGAAGGTTCTTGAAGAAAAGAAGGCAGTCGTTGCTGCGCTTACAGAACGTTTGCAGAACTCCGTTGCCGGTGTTGTTGTAAACTATAAGGGTATCAACGTTGCTGACGATACTAAATTGAGAAAGGATCTCCGTGAGGCAGGTGTTAAGTACACTGTTGTAAAGAACACTTTGCTCTCCCGTGCTGCAAATGAAGCAGGTCTTGCTGATCTTAATGCTGTTCTTGAGGGTACTACAGCTCTCGCAACAAGCGCTGAGGATCACACTGCTGCTGCAAGAATTCTTTCTAAATTCGCAGACACAAACAAGGATTTCACAGTTAAGAGCGGTTACCTCGACGGTGAGGTTATCAGCCTTGAAACTATCGCAAGCCTTGCTAAGCTGCCGACAAGAGATGTTCTTCTCGCTACTGTTTGCAACGCTTTCAACGCTCCTATCGCAAGCTTTGCTCGTGCCGTACAGGCTATCGTTGACAACGGCGGTGTTGAAGAGTGTTTGGCTAAGAAAACAGCTGAGGCTTCGGAAGAAGCTCCCGCTGAAGCTTGATTTTTAGCTTAGTCGCAATTTTTATTTGATTATTACTACATTTATTAATTGGAGGTAAATTATTATGGCATCTGAGAAGATTACTGCTATTATTGAAGAATTGAAAGGCCTCACAGTTCTTGAGCTTTCTGAGCTTGTACACGCTGTAGAGGACGAGTTTGGTGTTTCTGCTGCTGCTGCTGTAGCTGTTGCTGCTCCTGCTGAGGGCGCTGCTGCTGCCGAGGAGAAGACAGAGTTTGACGTTGTTCTTAAGAGCGCTGGTCCTGAGAAGATCAAGGTTATCAAGGTTGTTCGTGAGCTCACAGGTCTTGGCCTCAAGGAAGCAAAGGCTATCGTTGACGGTGCTCCTAAGACTCTTAAAGAGGCTGTATCCAAGGACGACGCTGAGGCTATGAAGGCTAAGCTCGAAGAGGTTAAGGCTGAGGTTGAGATTAAGTAATTTAGCTTTTAGCTGTACTTATTTTTCAATAATAATGATATTTAAAGGCTGTCTGTGTGGCAGCCTTTATTTTTTACCAAAAAATCGAATTATCGAGGTGTATGGAAATTCTATATCAAAATGCGCTCATAGCTGTAATTATCTAAGATTGATTTTATTGCTGATAAATAAAATATTTCAATTAGTGTTGCAAATTTCCGTATAAAATGTTATAATCTAATTGTAATTCTCTAAGGAGGTCGGAGTATGTTGGGGAATCTGTTTAAGAAAAAGCGAGAGAAGACCTTTGAGGTCATATTGAAAAGTGCGGGAATGCAGAAGGTCTTTGTCGTTGATGTGATACAAAAAATTACGGGTATGGATATAAACGAGGCTACAAGCTTTGTAGCGACTGTACCGAATGTGGTAAAATCAGGTGTTTCGCAGGAGAGCGCCGAACAAATTAAATCTCAGCTTGAAGCGGTTGGGGCAAAGGTTATTATAAAATGAAGCAGGGGAGTGTTTGGACACTCCTTTTTTGTTTTTAATTATAGTAGACGACATTTGAAATTGCCTCAATTATTAGCGATGCGAAGCTTGTTAAAGTTTCGCTCAAGCCTTTTCAAAGGCTTGCAGTTTCCAAAGGCAGAGCCTTTGGTTGCCGTCCGCAGACGGCGAAACACCTTAGCGTACAGCCCTTAGCAAGGGGTGAATTCAAAAACAGTCCGGTGGACTGTTTTTGAAGAGGGGACGCTTTGGCAGAAAGCGTCCCCTAAAAACAAAGTTAGGGTTTATAAAAACTCCGATTGAGCAAAAATTAATGTCGTTTACTATAGTATTACCTCGGTGAAACTACTCTTTAATAATAATTTCATTTTGCAGGTCACGCATAATACTGTCATAAGTTTTATATTCGGGCATAAATTCTGTTAGCTGTATGTAAAATTCCTTTGAGTGATTTGCGTGCAGAAAATGAGTAAATTCATGACAGACAACAGCCTCGATACATTGTGGCGGAAGCTGAATGAGATAAGTGCTGAATGTCAGTACACCTAATTTTGGTCGGCAGTTGCCCCAACAAGATATCATTTTCCGAAAACGGATCTCCTTTGGATAGGGAATATTCTTCGAACGAAATCTCGGATAAAGCTCTCTGCAAAGAGCCGTAACGTAGTCATCGCATTTTTGTTTCAAAAACTTATCAACGGCAGTCTGCTTTTGTTCGAAGCTTGACGGATCAACAGTAATAATTATCATCTTATCATCATTTATCACAACAGAATTTTTTGAACCTTTTTGAACTTGGATTATCTTTTTCTCGCCGAGAAAGTAAAAATACTCACCGTTTATAAACTGCTTGGGCTTAGGAAGCTGCCGAGAGATTTGTTTATGCTTTTCGATAGTCTTGGTAATAAAATCCGCGTTTTGTTTCATGAATGATTCAATAACAGAGATCTTTGTTCCCACAGGGGCGGATATGTGGATTCCTCGGTTAAGCTTTATCGAGAGATTTATTCGTTTGATTTTTTTAAACTCAAGCTCATATTCGATTTGCTGACCGTTGAGATTGATGTGTCTGTTTTGCTTTGAGGGAGATTTTATTTTAGAGTTCTGTCTGTTCGAAGTGCTGCCGGCAGGGGGAACTTCTTGGGGAGTGTTGAGCCTTGCGGCTATTTTATCTTGAAGTTGTCGGAGATATGCTTCAACAACGGCGATATCGGTTCCGAACGGAGCGGAAACACAAAGCCCTTTTCCGACCGAAATTCTAACGTTGATGTATTTTACATTTTTGAATTGAAGATGATAGGTAATCTTTTTGTTTTTTAGGGTAATTTGTCTGTCATAAACTGTATTGATAAAAAACACTTCTTTCATTTTTATTGTAATAATTTTATCATAACAGCCTTCTTTTTGCAATAAAAATTTGGCTTCCGCTCGGCAGACTGCACATTGCAAATATACATAAAAAAACGGGTGAACCGAAATTCCCGATTCACCCGTCTGTTTATTAATGATTATGCTCGTGATCTATATCTTTAAAGATCTTAGTATCGTATTTAACTCCGTTTTTGTCGTAGTAGTCCTTAACGGCTGCTTTGATAGCTCCCTCGGCAAGCACCGAGCAGTGTATTTTGTGTGTGGGAAGTCCGTCAAGGGCTTCCGTCACAGCTTTGTTGGTAAGGCTTAGCGCGTCGCTCAAAGGCTTTCCTTTTATCATTTCGGTAGCCATTGAAGAAGAAGCGATAGCCGATCCGCAGCCGAATGTTTCAAATTTAACATCTTCGATAACATCGTTGTTTATTTTAAGATAAATACGCATGATGTCACCGCACTTTGCGTTTCCGACCTCGCCGACTGCATCGGCGTCGTCAATAGTTCCTACATTTCTTGGGTTCATAAAATGATCCATTACAACTTCACTGTATAACATAAGATTTCTTTCCCTCCTGTAAATCTCTCCAAACAGGCGACATATTTCTCAGATAACTAACGACCTTAGGCACTTCGCTGATAATATATTCGATCTCCTCTTCGGTGTTTTCCGAACAGATCGACAGTCTTAAAGAACCGTGGGCGATCTCGTGGGGTCTTCCGATCGCAAGCAGAACATGGCTCGGATCAAGCGAACCCGACGTGCAGGCAGAGCCTGACGAAGCACTGATACCCTTTGCGTCAAGCAGCAGCAAAAGCGATTCGCCTTCAATTCCTTCAAAGCAAATGTTAACATTTCCCGGCAGACGGCTCTCTCTGTCACCGTTCAAAACCGAGTGTGGAATTTCAAGCAGACCGTCGATAAGTCTGTCACGAAGCTTCACAAGCTTAGCTGTGCTTTCGCTCAGATTATTAACAGACTCTTTGAGCGCTGCGGCAGCCCCGACGATCCCGGGAACATTTTCTGTTCCCGCGCGCTTTCCGCGCTCCTGCGCTCCGCCCTCGATGAGGTTTGACAAATACACGCCTTTTCTCACATAAAGCACACCAACTCCCTTTGGACCGTGGAATTTGTGTGCGGAAAGCGACAGCATATCAATATTATCATCGACAACATTGACCGGCAAATGACCGACCGCCTGAACTGCGTCGGTGTGGAAGGTTACCTTTTTCTCTCTGCAAACCGCCCCGATTTCTTTGATAGGCTGAACTGTACCTATCTCGTTGTTTGCATACATTATTGTAACAAGACAGGTATCGGGGCGTATTGCCTGTTCAACCTGTTCGGGTGTTACCAAACCGTTTTCGTGAACGTCAAGAAGCGTTACCTCAAAGCCTTCTTTTTCGAGTTTTTTCAGAGTGTGCAAAACTGCGTGATGTTCAAAAGCGGTTGAAACGATGTGGCGTTTGTTTCTTTTTGCGCCGATTTCGGCAGCTGAACGGATAGCTTGGTTGTCGGCTTCACTTCCGCCCGAAGTGAAATAGATTTCTTTCGGACTGCAGCCGAGATCATCGGCAATACTCAAACGGGCATTGTAAACACCCTCGGCAGCCTCCTGACCGATCGAATAAAGGGAAGAGGGATTGCCGAAAATATTTTCCATATACGGCAGCATGGCGCTGACAGCGGTTTTGCTCATTTTTGTTGTTGCCGCATTATCTGCGTATACTTTCATGTTTTTTCTCCAATCTGATTTAGAAATACCAAGGTTATACAAATATAACTCTCAAATTTATATTAAGCGGATATATTCGCAAAACCGATGAATGTCCACTCGATCTTCTTCTTGAAATATATCCGCTTTTTTTAGTTTTTAAACGTGGTGTTAATAATATTATTCACCATTATTCACCGAAAGCCTGTTCCAAATCAGCAATAATATCGTCAATATGTTCTGTTCCGATAGAAAGTCTGATCGTGTTCGGTGCAATACCCTGCTCACGAAGCTCGGTTTCATTGAGCTGCGAATGAGTTGTTGAAGCCGGATGAATAACAAGCGATTTCACATCGGCAACATTTGCGAGAAGAGAGAAGATCTCAAGCTTGTCGATGAAAGCTTTTGCCTCATCTGCTCCGCCCTTGATGTTGAATGTGAAAATAGACGCTCCGCCGTTCGGGAAATATCTTTCATAAAGCTCATGGTGCGGATGATCAGGGAGAGAGGGGTGATTTACCGACTCAACCTTGGGATGCTTGCTGAGGTATTCAACAACCTTGAGAGCATTTTCAACGTGTCGTTCAACACGAAGAGAGAGTGTTTCAAGTCCCTGAAGGAAAAGCCAAGCGTTGAGCGGAGCAAGCGTTGCACCCGTGTCACGAAGAAGAATAGCGCGGATCTTTGTGACAAAAGCAGCAGCTCCGACAGCCTTCGTAAAGCTAATGCCGTGATAGCTCGGGTTTGGTTCAACGAGTGACGGGAATTTTCCGCTTGCTTCCCAGTCGAATTTACCGCCGTCAACGATAACGCCGCCTATGGAAGTTCCGTGACCGCCGATAAACTTTGTAGCGGAATGCACAACGATATCAGCGCCATGCTCAAATGGTCTGAGAAGATACGGCGTAGCAAATGTTGAGTCAACCACAAGAGGAATGTTATTCTTGTGAGCAATATCAGCAACCTTTTCGATATCGATGAGAGTTGCGTTGGGGTTGCCGATAGTTTCGATAAAAATTGCTCTTGTGTTCTCGTCAACGGCATTCTCGAAGCCGCCTTCTTCATCGGGATCAACGAATTTTGTGGTAATGCCGTATTCCGGAAGAGTGTGCGCAAGAAGGTTGTAAGTACCGCCGTAAATAGTCTTTGCGGCAACAATATTGTGACCTGCCTTGGCAAGATTGAGGAATGTATAGGTAATTGCAGCAGCGCCCGAAGCAACAGCCAAAGCTGCAACACCGCCCTCCAAAGCTGCAATTCTCTTTTCAAAAGCATCATTGGTAGAGTTAGTCAGTCTGCCGTAAACGTTGCCTGCGTCGGCAAGTGCAAAACGAGCGGCAGCATGTTCGGAGTTTCTGAAAACGTAGGAAGTTGTCTGATAAATCGGAACTGCTCTTGCGTCCGAAGCCGGATCGGGAGTTTCCTGACCTGCATGAAGTTGGATAGTTTCAAATCTGTAATTCTTGTTGCTCATAATAAAATACCTCTCATAATTAAATTTTAATTGATAAAATAATTTGTTTTGACGACACCTTTTTGAGAACCTGTGCAGAGTTACGCTTTTTCATTATTTATATTCGAAATCTAAAAGATGCAGCATATTAAAGTTTTGATCAAACTTTTTCAAAAGTTTGCAGATTCCAAAGGCAGAGCCTTTGGTCGCTGACGGAGCAAAGCAGAAAAAATCGTCAAATTCTCCTCAGCGAAACCAAATAAACTATAAATCAAAGCAGCTATTAAAATGATA
>CACYDY010000273.1 GCA_902773245.1 uncultured Ruminococcus sp. | reverse complement strand
GATTTTCTTCAATTCTTCATCGGCTCCCGCCATTTCGGTTTGCAGTTCACGCAATGCTTTGATCTCGCTTTCAAGCTTATCGTATTCGGAAAGTCTGCTTCTCTCAACGCTGATTTTCTCGTCTAACGCTTCGATCTCTGGTTCGCGGCTTTTGGCTCGTTCGAGATCCTCACGGCTTTTTTGCTCGTTCTTCTTTTGGATATCTGCTTCGGCTTCGTTTTCTTTTATTTTGTTTGATAGATCCAATGCTTTCTCGGCTTTTTCGACAGCCCTGTTTTTTTCCGTGATCAGTGTTTCCGTTCGGTCTTGCTCTGCTTGAGTTTGAATGATCAGGTTTTTGTCGTATTCAACGATCTTTTCTGCAAGTCTGATGATCTCTTCTGCGGGCAGATCTTCGCTTTTTGCAGCTTTTGCGAGCTTAAGAGGCTCTGTAAATTCAGGGTTATCGGTCGATAGAATTTTTTTGTTGTGATCAAACATTGACTGCAGGTCTTTTTGGTGTTCAGCGATATTGAAATTTTCATCTTTGAGCTTTTTGGTTATCAGATCATAAAGCCCCGTGTTGAAAATATTTCTGTAGATTTCCATTCTTTCTTTACTTTCGGCGGTCAAAAGCTTTCTGAAATCACCCTGGGCTATCATGGCTACCTGTTTGTATTGCTTGTATGTAATTCCTCCAAACAGCTCCGATATCTTCTCGGTGACTGCTTTATCGCCCGTTGCGATGAGCGTTCCGTCGTGATAAAGGTCTGCTTTTACGTTTGACTTCGCAGTTCCGGTTCCCCTTTTTGACTGACGTTCGTATGAGGGCGACCGCTCAACGTGATACTTTTTTCCGAAATACTCGAAATCAAGCTCTACTCTTGTATCGCTTTTAGGGTCGGCATATTTTGACCTGAGCATATCGCTTTCTCTCAGATCGCCGCTTGCTTTTCCGTACAAAGCAAATGTAAGAGCGTCAAAAATTGTTGTCTTACCGGAGCCTGTGTCGCCTGTTATCAAGTAAAGCCCTTCTTTTCCGAGCTTTTCAAAATCTATTTCGGCTTCTTTTTTGTATGGCCCGAACGCCATCATTTTCAGTTTAATAGGACGCATTTTGTTCCTCCTCGGCACTCTCGATAATTTTTGTCATAAAAGCAGCTTCTTCGTCCCTCAGTTTTCGTCCGTTCTGCTGTTCAAAAAACAGAGAGAACAGTTCTATCGGGCTTTTGCTTTCAATAGTATCGCCGTCAAACTCAAGCTCATCGCTTGACGAGTTTCTGTTGGAATACTTCATTTCCATAATGTTCGGATAGTATGTCCTCAGCTTAGCCAATGCGCCGGGAATTTCAATCTCGTCGCTGAGAATAACTCTGACGTAGTCGTATGACGAGAGATCAATATTACAAAGCTCGTTCAAGCTTCCTTTTATTGTTCTCATGTCACGAAGAGGTTTGAGCGGTATTTCGGAAATTATCGGCGGCTCGCCTTTTTGTTTCAGCTCCACAACGGTGACTGTTTTTCCCTGCGTTTCGGAAAACGAATATTTGAGCGGAGTGCCGCAGTAGCGTATATGGCTGATTCCGTTTATATTCTGAGCGGTATGGATATGCCCCAACGCAGTATAGTCGAACGGAGAATACGCCTCGCAGTTTACGTTTTCGGTGCCGCCTACGCAGATCTCCGAGCCTTCGCTTGTTTTTGCTCCTGTGACAAATTGATGTGACACGATGATATTTCGTTTCGATTCATCGACATTCATATGCTTTACGGCAATCTTGACGGCGTCGGTATAAGTCACGATCCGGTCGGCTTCGTCTTTGAATGCGCTTTTTACGTGAGAGGGTTTTATAAACGGCAAAAGATACACGTTCACCTCTCCGTACTCGTCGTTCATAACGATCGGACTGATTTTTCCGTTATATGCCGGTGAAAAATAGATTCCGTTATGTTCGAATATTTTTGCGCCGAAAGCGACTCTCTCAGCCGAATCGTGGTTGCCGCTGATCAGAAACGTTTTGAACGGCAGTTCATAAAGCTTGTACAAAAATCTGTCAAGCTGTCCCACAGCCTCCGTAGGCGGTACGGATTTGTCGTAGATATCGCCTGCAATAATAACTGCGTCGGGATCCTGATTTTTTATTATCTCCAGAATTTGGTCAAAAATATATTCCTGATCCTCTGCAAGCGAGTATTCGTTAACACGTTTTCCTATATGAAGATCGGACAGATGTATAAATTTCATTATTATTCTCCTTTTTTGAGAAAAATATTATCTATTATTTTCTAAAATTATACATCTTTTTGACAAAAATTTCAACTATTTTTAT
>CACYDY010000272.1 GCA_902773245.1 uncultured Ruminococcus sp. | reverse complement strand
CGAAAGAGGACACGTTGATGAACTGATGGCGAGCAAAGGAAGCTTTTACAATTTGTATATGTCCCTGGATAATATGAATGCACATTAGTATTAAATTATATACCGGTAATAATTATTAAAGGTGATACTAATATGGGTCGAAACAATAAGTCTATTATAAAATTAATGACGCTTTGCATAGCTTTTCTCTTGACAGCTATGCTGCCAATTCAAGTGTTCGCAGCAGAAACAGACGGTACAGCAGAGTCGGTTAATCCTGATGCTTATCAACTGAAACACATCATAGAAGTCGATAATATACTCCAACTTCCCGATCTTCCGACAGGGTGTGAAAGTGTGTCTTTGACGATCGTTTTAAAGCATTTTGGTTATCCGGCCAATAAGCTTGATCTCGTGAGAAACTATCTGCCAAAACAGGAGTTTTATTACGTTGACGGTATTCTTTATGGCGCCGATTTTGAAACGACGTTTGCCGGTGATCCTGAAGATGAAAATTCTTACGGATGTTATGCTCCTTGTATGGTTATAACCGCAAATAACTACCTTACTGACAATGGATATAAAGGCAAAGCGTATAATTTAACCGGAATAGATTTTGAAATGCTTCTTTCCGATTACATCGACAATGATATTCCTATTATGATTTGGATAACAAACTATGAACTTGAACCGTCAAGCCTTTCGACAATTTGGAAAACACCTGACGGGAAAACGGTTCAGTGGCGAAGACCGGAGCATTGTGCGGTACTGACCGGTTATGACCGTGTTAATAAACTTATTTATGTTTCCGATCCAATTTACGGAAACAGGTCTTATGACTATGATAAGCTTATTCAAAGATTTAATGAAATGGGGAATCAAGCCGTTTACATAGACGCTTTACCCGATAATCAAACAAAGCCCATAGTACCCGACAAACCTTACACACCTTCTACGCCCGACACACCGAATTACATATACGGTGATATTGACTTTGACGGTAATATCACCGCAAATGACGCTTTGTTAATTCTCCGCTCAAGCGTAGGTTTGGAAACATTTACCACAAAGCAATCCGCACTTGCCGACATAGACAGCGATAACACAATTACATCTAACGATGCTCTGGCTGTACTTCGATTTAGCGTAGGCTTGGTCGACAACAACAACATAGGAAAAACAATAACTGAATAAGCATTTCATGATCCATGTTTTTCAAAATTAAACTGATTTTTTGAAAAGAGTTCAGCGTTCATTCAATTAACACCAAAAAGGGGAGAAGCCTTTATCTTTTGACAAAGGTTTCCCCCTAAAATTTTGTTATGAAGTTATTTGGTTTGCGAACCTATTTTATACTGAGAAACATCTATTCCAACACTGCAGCGAAGAATAACTAAACTGTCAAAGCTGTCTATACTGTTATCTTCGTTAACATCACTTACGTATTTTTGATTCTCGGTAAAATTTTCCAAACCTACGGAATACCTGAGAACAAGAAGACTATCGTAAGAGGATATCTCATTATCACCGTCCACATCTCCGATGACGGCCGAGTTATTTGCGGAATTATTTGTTGAAACAGGAAGGTTGTTTTTAATAGCATATGTTTCGGCAAATGATCCTGTATTGCAATAGATCGTTAAGCTCCCGCAGTTTGAAAAGGCATTTCTGCCTATTTTCGAAACACTGTCAGGGATCACAATTTTTTGCAGATTCGAACAGTAATTAAAAGAACTGTTGCCGATGGTCTTTATGGTACTTGGCAATGTAACCTCGGTTATTGTTTGATTTCTTAAAAAAGCATAATCGGAAATAGAATTTACTTCGTGAGAATATATTACGGAAGGAATCTGAATAACAGACCCGCTGCCGTGGTAGCTTTCCAACGAAGCATGATCGGAATCGGTCAGCGAATAATAGAATCCGTCTTCGCCAATTAAGTTAGCAGAAGCCGAAAATACGGTTGTCATCAGCATTGCGGTTATGACCGGAATTATCGCAAATATTTTTTTCAAGCTGCTGTTCATTTTATTATACACCTCTCATCAGGAAACAAAATGGCTGTATATAACATATTATAAAACACAGTTCTTTTGAAGTCAAGTCCCAATTAAGTCTAAAACTAAAATCAATTTCATGTAATAATTCAATTTATAGCATTATACGATCGGACTTTTGTAAAATGAAAATATATGATAGGTTTTAGTGGTTTTTTTAGAAAAATATTGACGTGCCGTTAAGAATGATATATAATTTAAATATGTATTTATATTTTTGTGCAGGATAAATGTCATTTTTCATCTGATTATTCAAAATCTTGATTTTTTATGAAGGGAGGCTTATGCATGGAAAAGTATGTTTCGCCAACAATGGAAATTATTGAATTTGACGAGGAAGATGTCATTGCAACTTCTCCGACAAATCAGCTGGAAGATAACCTCAATACCATTAAAGGCAAGGATCTTTCGGATATTATAGGTTTTTGATCTTAGTTTATTTACAAAATCAGAAATGATTCTTACAATTTATGGAGGTTATGCTTATGAAAGCTAAAATGATCGATTCGGGAAAACTCCTGCTGTCGGTTTTACTCGTGGCTGCGTTGATAATTCCAACGGCATTGGTCGACTCGCTGTCCGTTGCTGCGGAAACAGTTTCCCAAAGCAGTCCCGATAAAACAACCGCTTCATCGGGAGCTGCGGTCAGCAAAACGCCGCGTATTCGCTATTATGTACCATATGATTCATGGCAAAGAGATTTTACCATGAATGAATCGCAGGACTATTATTACTGCACAATTGATTCTGCTTCGGCTCAGGTTTATGTTTACGATAAAAGCAGCGGAGATTTTTCCGATTATGCGGGATTAGATTCTTCCAATGATAAAAATATCAATGTGCAATTTGAAAATATCAGCGGTAAAACTTATAAAAACGTAAAGATTTCCAATTCTCCTTTTGCAGGGAAAGAAATTGATATCAGAGTGGACAAAACATCAGGCGTTGTGTATGGTGTTTCGGGTACAGCCGGAACTGCGGCACCGAAGTTTTCTTCCGCTCTCCAGATTGTGGCAAAAACAAAGGAAAGCTCTGATTTTTCGGTTTATGACATGACGGAGGACGCCGAGAATACAAGACTGTATACATATTCTTTCGATACCACATCCGTCGAAATGTCTTTCCTTTATGACGGAGATTCGGCCGATTCTTTACTTTCATATCAAATAGCCGAATCCGAAAACAGAGGAATTTCATTGATCAAATCGGATGGCTCGGAAAAATACACCGCTTCTGTAAAGGATACCGAAAATTGTAACAGAATTACAGTTTCGGTTGATAAATACACAGGCGAAGTTTATGCGCAGGCTGTTAAATCCGACATCACACCCGATGAGAACAAGGCACTCTACCTGGAAGGAAGATTTATTTGCAAAGATGGTTCGGACAACACAGTCAGTGTAAACAATACAGGTTGGTCAACCTCATCAACTAACATTGAGCTGAGCAAAACCGAACAGGACGGCCTTTATCGCTTTGTGACCAATTCTACAATAGCGGATCTTACTGCTCCAAACGGTTCTCCGTATTATTTTATGATCAGAGAGGGTACTAAATATCCTGCAATGGCAAGCGGTAAGTATTATGCTCCGGCTGAAAATACCGTTTTAACAAATACGAAACCCGGCGATGCCGTTTCTGTTGAATACGCTGCAAACTGCGATGGCGGTATTTATTTTAATGATCAAAATGCTGATTCGGGCAAGGTTACGATCTGGTTTGATAATTCCGATCCGGATGATCCTTTCGTGTACTACACTTTAAGGTATGACGGATTTTCCGCAAAGGCAATGTCCGGCAACAGTACATCTCAATATGTTGATTATTCGGGAAGCACACCTTCCGTTACTCCCGAAAATGGCGTTGAACTGCCCTCAGGTGCGGCTGTATCGGCTGTTGCTTCGGTCGTTGAGAATGACAGGGAATACGGATTCATTGAATGGGTCACAGAAAACTCAACGGGTACATTTGAAAATGCTGCTTCACCCGAAACAACATTCTATCCGACAGCTGACAACGAAACTATCATCGCACGCTACAAGGTTGTATATAAACTCATATGCGAACAGTCCGAACATGGTGCAATAGTACCGTCAAGCGAAAAAGTTGGCGTGGGAGAAGAATATACGATCAATATTACCCCCGACGACGGTTATGTTCTGACATCATTCACCATAAACGGTGAAGAAAAAATCGATGACATGACAGAGAAATCTCAATATACGGCAATAATGCCGGAGAGTTCTGTCACTGCGAAGGCTGTGTTTGAGGAAAAGAAAGAAGTTTATTTCTATGCTGCGGTAGCTACCCACTGGGGAACAGATGCTGAAGCTATAAATGTGGTTGCCGATGGAGTTAAATTAGATCCGGTTGCTATTTTTAAGGACGCACGTGATCTCTATGAATTGAATAGTACAACTCCATTCTATTCTGACAGTACTTTCCATGTCAGAATGTATAAAACAGACAAACGTTCAGCCGTGATAATCGGCGCACCCGTAAATGCAGACGGAACTACCGACAGCGGCTGTTACGGATTTAGTATTCCAAAGGGTGAATTGATAGACGGAGCTTGTTACAGTTATTACTCACTAAGCTACGGAAACAACTTGAAAAAGTTGATTCAACCTATGAACCTGAAATCTGTTTCCTGTCTTACTGAAGAACCCGAAAAAGACAGCCCCGTTCAGCTTTCTGTACAAGCGGAAGACTGCAACGGAAAAACGGCAGGTCAGGAAAGCTACACTATTGTTTATGAAGTAACCGATCAGAAGGGAAATACATATCCTGTTTCCAATAATCAGTTTATTCCTACCGCACCGGGCACATATACTGTTTCTGCGTGGGCTTCTTTCGGTGATGTCGGAGCAAAGAGCAACACTGTTCAGTGTGAAGTTATCGTTCCAGGAGAGCAGCCCGTCAACACGGAATTGTTGGTAGAGTTTAAATTCTACCCGAGTGATCCCGATGATCAGACGGAAATCTCATCTTCGGAACAAACCGTTGCCGTAACTCAGGCAATTTCCGAGTCGGGAATCGCCCAAACTGTGGTTGATGCTTATGATTCGGTTAAGAATAAAAAACTGCAAAAGAACATGAATCTGATGAGCGAGTATTATTTCTATATGTCGCAGGAAAAGGCTCTTCAGGGAATAAAAGAGCAGTTTAACTATCACGCTCCAAAAACCGACAGCAACGGAAAAACAGAAAGAGATTCTTTCGGAATAGCTCAATACAAGACCTACGGTGACTGTTACGAAGATTCTGCACTTCAATTCCACACCGACTGTTACGGCAATGTAGGCAGCTCTGAAAATTGGGTGCAGTACTTTAATGGTGATCAGGAGATCAGCGAATCTGACGCATATGATGATCCGAATTCCGTTACAAAGGTAATCGTTCACGGATTTAATAATCCAAGGATTTATCATGTCGAAATGTCATTTGCGAAAAGCGTTGACGATCCTTCGGCAGAGATTATTGACACAGCCAAGAATCTTTATGCGATATCCAATACATCAAATCCTGTTTACGATGTATTCTACAACATGAATCTTGCCTTAGAAGCAGATTACAGCAACAGCGGATATTTATCTCATTTTATGCTTTCGGAATACTATGGCAATGCTCAGATGCCTACAGCTGTAAAATCGTTCACCGATGAATCCGCTAAAAAATATATTTTTGACGGCTGGTACGATTGTTCATCAGCAACTCCGATCAAAATTTCTTCCGATCTAAGCTTCACCGGCAAAATTACCAATAACACATATATTACAGCTGCATACAAACAAAGTGACAGCTCTTTGGATACCGTTCCGACTGTTACTGTTACAAAAAATGATACAGAAAGATTCATCGATATTGTTGACGGTAATTCGATTGAGAAAATCAAAACAAATACCGTTATGAACACTTTTGACTGTGATGAAATTTCCAATGCGGCAATTATCTATGTAAGATTAAAATCAACCGAAAACTCCGACTGGGAAAATCATCTTTCCGAAATCGATATCACTGCTCTTAAGCAATCAATTGAGAATTTGCTCGAGAGTGATTCGGCAATTATCGGCCGCAATATTGAAATTGTTACGGTAAGAACCGATGATAAGGCTCAGATCGTTGCTGATAATTATGAAGTTGTATCCGACGAAGCCTCTGTCAATGTTGAGAGCTATAAGATCAAGCTCAATAATAAGAACAGAATTCAGTTCTCGAACGCATTTACGGTGGAAAGTGCTTTCGGCACCGGGGCTAATGCTGCCATTCTCACTTTTGCAGCTGTTAAGAACGGCGGAGATTGGATCATCAGCGACAATTACATTCCGTATATTAATTTAGGCGAATAACTGATTTTGTACCGGACAGCTAAACTCTGTTTGGTGTCCGGTACATTTTAATGTTGATTTTATTGTTTTGATCACCATTATTGTTGGTTAAAATAATGATTTTTCGGAAAGGCGGTTAAATAATAATGAAAAAAATTATCACAGCTGCTTCTGCGATTGTCGGTGTGTTGGCTTTGGCTTTGATGTCTGTTAATTCGATAATGAGTACTTCATTAAATACATCAGCAGCCGATAATCTCAAAAAGCAGGATATCTCTTATAACGAGTTTGTTGGTCGTATTAATCAGTCCGACTGCGGATTTACGATTTCTTCAGATGTAATTAATACTAAAAATTTGAATTCTTCATCTGCTCCGCTGAGTGGTTCTGCTGTTACCGGATTTCAGTTCTATTACATTGAATTATCACGCTGGAGTTCGGGAAATGGCGGCACGGACGCTCCGATCGATGATTGGTTTTTGAAATGGTTTGACAGTTCACTCGCTGCTCTGCGTAAAAACGGTGGTTCATGTATCATTCGTGCTTGTTATACAACTGATAATAATACCGAAAGTCCGGAACCTGCTACTTTTGCGATGCTACAAAAGCATCAGGAACAGCTTGCATCGGTAATTTGCAAGTATCCTGATATTGTTGCCGGAATCGAATGCGGTATGGCCGGTCAGTGGGGTGAAATGCACCACGGAAGATATGTTGGAGATAATAATAAAATTCAAATTCTCCACAAATGGCTCACTTTGCTTCCGGATACTATTCCTGTCGGCGTCAGAACACTCGATGAGTATATTAACTATGTTAATTATTCCGATGTATACTCTTCAAAGTATAAGAATAAGACGGTTAACGGAATTGCCTATCCTGAACAGATCACCAGAACTAACTGTTATGAATATACTTTTGATGATGAAATTTTTACCAGGATCGGTATTTATGACGATGCTATGATACAGGATGAAAACGATGGCGGTACATTCTACATCATATCAAGAAGTAAATATGTCTCCTTTGTAAATCATCAATCGGCAAGCGCTGTTTATGGCGGTGAATTTTCCAGTGCAGCAGGCGAGTTTAGAACGGAACGGACAACCTGGCTTCCGTTGAATGCTATACCCGAGTTTTATAAAACACATTTAACATACTATCATGGAGGAAACGCAGCATATGCAGAAACAGGAAAGTATAAAAATGGCGGTTATAGTACGCGTTCTTACAGCAGCAACGATGAGGCAAAGAATATGGCTGCTCAGTACGCAACATGGTGCAGTGAGCTTGGTTCGGGAATGACATACAACACTGAAATCGTAAACAGCACTTCTGTAAAGTATTATTACGGTGGTTGGGCATCGGCTACTGTTGGCGATGAACTTCTTTCCAAACTAAGCACAGATGCCAATGTTTCGGCAGATCTGACTGCTTATAAAGGTAAAACGGTTGCAGCATTTTTTGAAGATCATCTTGGTTACAGGTTGGTTCTTAAAGAGTCTTATCTTACTGAAAAGGTTGCTAAAGGCGGGTTGCTTACTCTTAAAGGAAAAATAGATAATACGGGATTTTCAAACATTTCAAGCGACAAAGTTACTGAGATAATTCTTTCGGATAATTCAAACGGTGACAATATGTATGTTTTACGTACAGACATGAATGCGTCATCATGGGTAGGCGGTTCGTCTAACGATTACGATATGTGCCTGTCGCTGCCTGAGGACATTCCTTCGGGAGATTATGAAGTATATCTCCGCATAGCTTCTGAAAATCCCAACAGAAACACAAATGAAGCAGGCTGTATACGTTTCGCAAATTCAGGACAATTTACAAACCAGGTTCAGGCTTCAACCTTCACTGTAGGTGCCGGCACGGTGAACATTATATATAATCCTGCCGTATGCGGTAACTATCTTGGCAAAATCACTGTTAACTGAGTATATTTTGTTGATAAATAAAAACTGAGATTATTAATAATGAAAAAAGGCACTG
>CACYDY010000271.1 GCA_902773245.1 uncultured Ruminococcus sp. | reverse complement strand
CCTAATGTCGTTCAGATGTGGTGCTGATGAGCGGCAGGTGGTTTTTAGAGGTGCCCTATAAGCATTATAACTCAAAAGAAAAATTTGCGTGAAGCGGCAAATAACGTAAAAAGGAGTAATAAAAATGAGTATGCCTGTTATGTTTGGAATAATATCGGCGGCGTGTGTGGTTTTCACAATTATTAATGCGATTGATAAATTCGAACACCCGCTGAAAAAAAGTATTTTTGGGATATTGTCGGGTTTTGCGGGACTGGCGGCGGTGAATATTCTGTCGCCGTGGACGGGCGTTTCAATTGTTGTAAGCGTAATGTCCGTGCTTGCCGCAGCGCTTGGAGGGATCCCCGGGGTCACGCTTCTTTTAGCGATAAATGCGTTTTTTTGAATCGGCGATCTCCTCGAGAGTTTTTACTGCAAAATCCGAGTCGTTTGTAATAGCCGCTATCATAATTTTGTAGATCATCTCGGCATTTGACTGAAAATTCTTTTTGACAAGACGAGCCTGCTTTGAATCGGGAACATAAAGCTGGAATCCCAAAAGATCTTCGTCTTCGCCCTTGATGTGGCAGTCAACCATAAATCCGTTTTTGACTTTGGTGATCTCCGCGCTGTTTTCGGTTTGGTTGCGTTCCTCGGTCAGAAGCTCCATGACAGCCTGCATTGCGTATTCGCGAACGGATTTCGGAAGCTCGTCGCTTAAGTTTTCCGCAATCAGCCTGCCGCTTTTTGTGACGGTGTAAAGATCGTTGTCCCGGTCGGCAGCAACAATGTTTTGTTTGTTTTCAAGGTCGTTGAAAGCGTCGAGAATTTCAAAGTAATTTGC
Source organism: uncultured Ruminococcus sp. (assembly GCA_902773245.1). Taxonomy (GTDB): domain Bacteria; phylum Bacillota; class Clostridia; order Oscillospirales; family Acutalibacteraceae; genus RUG592. Next base: position 11,891 of record CACYDY010000271.1, on the reverse strand, counting down.
AATACCGTGCTTTTGCATAGCCGTTATCACAAAATCCTTTTTAACAGGTTTTTTGACGCAGTAAATAATATAACAAATGAGCAGTCTGACGTTGCTTCTTTTTCGCAGTCCGCCCGGATCGATTCCGGCGTCGATAGCATCATATTCAAAATCCATAACCCCACGCTCCTTCGGTAATTTTTAAGATAAACATAAGCAAACAGCGCCGCCGCTGCGACACTCTCCCGGATATATAATTATACCATAACAAAACGATTCGGGCAATAGATTTTATCAAACATAAAACAAAAAAGATGAGTCGTTTTTTGTTTATATGGTTTGTACATATTTTTCAAATTTTTATTATGTAGTATGTAATCTTGACGAAGCGGAAAGTTTGTGATAGAATAATCGAAAGGGAGGTATGCATATGGACTATATGCCATATTTGTGGATTGCAGTAATGATAATTATGGCTGTCTTCGAGGGCGTGACAACGCAGCTTGTTTCGATCTGGTTTATGATCGGAGCGGCGGCCGCAGCGATCGTCAGCTTTTTCGTCCCTGTTTTCCCGATACAGTTCAGTATTTTTGTGGGAGTTTCGCTCATTTTGCTGATTGCGACAAAGCCAATCGTAAAAAAAGTGAAAGATGTCAAAACAGAACCCACGAATGCCGACAGAAACATCGGAAAAATAGCGGTCGTGACTGCCGAGATCAATAATACGGCGTCGACGGGACAGGTTGATCTCGACGGAAACAGCTGGACTGCAAGAAGCGATCAGAATGATATTATTTTTAAGGAAGGCGAAATGGTCAGAGTCAAGGAGATCAAAGGCGTAAAGCTGATAGTTTCAAAGGTCTGAGCCATGAAGAGTGAGAGGAGTAATATTTATGCCGTTTTTAGTTTTTTTGGGAGTAGTAATTTTAATAGTTTTGATAATCATTGTAGCTAATGTGAAGATCGTACCTCAGGCGAATGCTTACGTTGTGGAGAAATTCGGTGCATACAGCACAACATGGTCAACGGGACTTCATGTGAAAACACCGTTCATCACAAGAATAGCACGCAAGGTTTCGCTCAAAGAGCAGGTAGTTGATTTTCCGCCGCAGCAGGTTATTACAAAGGATAACGTAACAATGCAGATCGATACCGTTGTGTATTTTCAGATCACCGACCCGAAGCTGTACACCTACGGTGCGGAACGCCCGATAGCAGCTATCGAGAATCTTACCGCAACAACGCTTCGTAACATTGTTGGCGAGCTTGAGCTTGACCACACGCTGACATCTCGTGATATTATCAACAACAAGATCAAGATAATCCTCGATCAGGCAACCGACCCGTGGGGCATTAAGGTTAACCGTGTTGAGCTGAAGAATATTCTTCCGCCGAGAGAAATTCAGGACGCAATGGAAAAGCAGATGAAGGCAGAGCGTGAAAGACGTGCAAAGATCCTCGACGCAGAGGGCGCAAAGCAGGGAGAAATTCTCGTGGCGCAAGGTCACAAGGAAGCCGCTATTCTTAACGCAGACGCTATCCGAGAGGCTAAGATCAGAGAGGCTCAGGGTGAGGCGGAGGCTATCCTTACCGTACAGAAAGCGTATGCAGACGCGCTCAGAATGCTTAACGAGGCTAATCCCACCGACAAGGTCATCAAGCTGAAAAGTCTGGAGGCTTTCGAAAAAGCGGCAGACGGAAAGGCAACAAAGATCATTATTCCGTCGGAGATCCAGAATCTTGCAGGATTGGTTACTTCGATCAAAGAGGTTGGCGAAGTCGGCGAAAAGCACATCTAAGGCTTAAAAAGAAGAATATCTCAATATTGATATTAACAGGGGATACCAAAAGGTGTCCCTTGATTTTTTGTAAAAATGTCATTTTTATGACAAATCAACTCCAAAGTATTGCCTGATCTTACAAACTTGCTTTAAAATATTGACTAATTCGATACTTTTTGATAAAATATCTAAGGTACGTTAATACGTTGTAATATAATAAAAATAAGGAATACTGCTATGAAAATGAAAAAATTGGTATCTTTGATCCTGTCGGTATCGGTAATGTCTTCGGTAACTCTCAGCGGCTGTATGGATTCTTTTATAGTGAAGACTACTGCCGATGACAGTACCTCGCAGATCACAAACGATGACGGCGAGGTTGAGTTTGTCCACGAATATAACCCCCGGCAAAACGATGAAGAAGAAGAGTTTTCAACATCACCGCTGTCACAAAGCGAAATAGACACTCTTGCCGAAAACGCAGACACTGTTTTGGCACAGTACCCCGATTTTTCCGGAACGGTGCTGATAACCTCGGGCAACCGAACTGTTTATGAAAAATCATTCGGAAAAACGGGAAAGGGAAATGCCGAGAACGAAAACGATACCTGTTATCAGATAGGTTCGGTCACAAAGCAATTTACCGGAACGGCGATTCTTATGCTTGAAAAAGAGGGCAAGCTTAAAACATCGGACACACTGGATGTCTATTTTCCCGAATATAAGCAAGACTGGGTAAAAACGATCACGCTGTCGCATCTTTTGCAGATGTCGTGCGGAATGGGCGACTATATGGATATAATCGAGGGAGATGAGAAGCTCCTCAATAATTATGTAAAAGCGGCGGCGAAATCCGAGGACGCAGCGAAAAAGTTCATCGTGGATACCATTTTCAGCGAAGGAGTAACAACAGAACCGGGCAAAGTGTATGCCTATTCCAATTCGGCATATTATCTGCTTGGAATTATTGTGGAGAATCTGACGGGAATGAGCTATCGTGATTATCTGAAAGAAAACTTTTTCGAGCCTTACGGTTTGACGGACACATATTTTGTAGGCGACGGAAAGGATTATCAGACAGGCTATTCCTATGCTCAGGAGAAGTACATATGTGAGAAAAACGACAAGTTTCTTGCCGCAGAGGGTGATTATCCCTACTTGTTTTCGGCAGGGTCGGTAGTGTCCACTGCAGAGGATGTAAACAAATGGCTTGACGTTGTGGTATCGGACAGAATATTCACCCCCGAGGACAGAAAGAAAGTAGAAACATCTCTCATGCTTTATAATTACGGCTGGAACACCTCTGACAATTTGTGGCATCACAGCGGAAGAACTTATTTATATTCCTCACAGGTATATGCCGACTACCACACCGATACAAAGATGGTTATTCTTACTAATATAGCATTCTATGATTCACTCAATCAGATAGCGCTTGGAGTTTATCTGCCCGTAGTATCTGCGGTAAAATCGAAAAAATAACCGATCATATTATTAAAAGCTCGCAAAAGCGGGCTTTTTTTCTGCATTTTTTTGAGTGGCTAAGCGAAGTTTTAATATGATCTAAAAAAGCCAAGCACGTAACAAGTGTATAATTTTTAGCGGGCAGCTGCCGAGCGGAAGCATACTTGTTGTTACAAAGTAGTCAGGCGGCATTACCTGCGGGCGTGTACCCGCCGCCCGGAATTTTTGTTGACAAATTACCGGCATTGTGATAAAATTAAAAAATGAAAATCGTTTTCAAATATCCTTTTTATTACAAATAAGATCAGATCTCAAAAGGAGATAACTATGCAGGAATATAAAACAAAACAAAAAGAGATCCTTTTGCAGTGCCTTATCGAGAATAAATCCGTACATATGACTGCCGCAGATATTTCTCGAAAGCTTAACGAACAAGGTCATTCCTTGGGATTGTCAACAGTTTACAGACAACTCGATAAACTCGTTGCGGTAGGACTTGTGAAAAAATATATTATTGACGAATCTTCTTCGGCGTGTTATCAGTACGTTGATTTGTCGGGAAACTGCTGCGAGCATTTTCACTTGAAATGCAATGCCTGCGGACGGCTTTTTCACACAAACTGCAGCTTTATGAAACAAATTGCCGAGCATATGAAAGAAAGCCACGGCTTCGAGGTGGACAGCTCCAAAACAATTCTGTACGGAATTTGCGGAGAATGTTCACGGATTAATACCGCAGAGGAAAACGAGGGGTAGTATGTCAATTCTCAGATGTGACGATGTAACAATGAGCTATGAGGGAGTAAATGTCTTTGAACACCTCAGCTTTAAGCTTGAAAAAGGCGATTATCTTTGTATCCTTGGCGAGAACGGCTCGGGAAAATCCACGCTTATGAAAGGCTTGCTCGGGCTGATAAAGCCGACAGGCGGAAAAATCGTTTATTCCGACGATATGTCGCAAAACGAAATAGGCTATCTGCCGCAGCAGTCGGCTGTTCAAAGGGATTTTCCGGCTTCGGTCTATGAGGTAGTCTTGTCGGGGACTCTCAATTCAAGAGGACTGAAACCATTTTTCGGAAAAAAGGAAAAGGCTCTTGCCAACAAAAATCTGGAACGGCTTTCAATAACGCATTTAAAAAAGAGGTGCTACCGTGAGCTTTCGGGCGGTCAGCAGCAAAGAGTTCTTCTTGCAAGAGCATTGTGCGCAACAAAATCTCTGCTTTTGCTCGACGAGCCTGTGACGGGACTTGACCCGCTGGTTTCGGCGGAGTTTTACGAATTGATAAAGGATTTGAACAAAAACGATAATATTACCGTCATAATGGTTACTCACGATGTGAGAGAGTCGATTGCCCATGCAACGCACATTTTGCACCTTGAGAACAAAACGTGCTTTTTCTCAACAGTCAAAGACTATGTAAAGAGCAGCGTTTCAAATCAGTTTTTGGGGACTTGATTCGGAGGATTTTATGAACTATTCAATAAGTGATATGCTGTCCTTTACATTCATGCAAAGGGCTTTGATAGTCGGGATACCCGTTGCGCTGTGCGCCGCTCTTCTCGGAGTGAGTTTGATATTGAAACGGTATTCCATGATAGGCGACGGATTATCGCACGTCGGCTTCGGTGCGCTTGCGCTGGCAGCGGCGATGAATCTTGCGCCGCTCAAGGTTGCGATACCCGTTGTTGTGGTGTCGGCTTTTCTGCTTTTGAGGATCAGCGAGAACAGCAAAATCAACGGCGACGGCGCAATAGCCATTGTTTCAAGCAGTGCATTGGCGGTGGGCATTGTCGTAACAAGCGTCACGGGCGGCTTGAACACCGACTTGTACAGCTATCTTTTCGGAAGTATTCTTGCATTGTCAAAGGAAGACGTTGTTTTGAGTCTTGTGTTGTGTTTTGTGGTATTGTTTGTTTATATATTTTTTTATAATAAAATATTTTCGGTGACATTTGACGAGAGCTTTTCACTTGCGACGGGAACAAACGCAAAGGCATACAACATGGTGATAGCTCTTCTGACGGCGCTTACAGTAGTTTTGGGTATGCAGATAATGGGAACGCTGTTGATTTCAAGTCTGATAATATTCCCCGGACTGACAGCGATGAGAGTTTTCAAAAGCTACAAAGCAGTTGTGATATCGGCGGCAGTTCAATCGGTGGTTTGCGTTGCGGCAGGGTTATTTGTAAGCTTTTATGCGGAAACGGCAACAGGTGCAACGGTAGTTTGTATTAATTTGGCGTGTTTTATAGTTTTCGCTGCGATAGGCTTCTTCAGGACGATAGGATTCAGCAAAAAGTAAATGATAAATCTTTGGGTCGACAGAAACAAATCCTTAAGTTGTGGACAGTGGATCAAAAATAACTGATCGGAGGAATAAGGCTATCCGCAAGAATTTTCAAAAAACATACTTAATGTGTAGTATTCTTAGCGGCAGCCTGTTCCTCTCGGTTCGGCAATTCGCTTCGCTGTTGCCTCCTTTTTTTCTGACGGTTAGTTTTGTTTTTGATTATTTTTTTTAATTTTTCTTTATTTCTTTATTTACTATTTTTGCTTCATTTGCCTATTCCATTTGCCTATTCTATGCCCGGGTTTTGTGGGCGCTGCCCACACCCGCCCGCTTTTGAAAAAGCGGCGCAAAACTTTTAATAAGCTTCGCTGCGCCGAAAGTTATTGTTGACAGCACATAAATAAAAGGATACCGTGAAAGTGCGGTATCCTCTTTTTTTAAATAAAGGTTGACAAAAAAATTATAAAGAATTATACTAATGTATGTTGATAAAATCAAGCAGTAACAATGAACGGTTCAATATTCTTGAGCAAATTTTTGTCGTTGTCGGGAAGATTCGCCGTGAAAACAGCGTTTCTCTCACTGTCAACAATACTGAGAACTCCAACGATCGAATGAGCGTCGATCTCATAATTATCCATGCTTATTCTCATGGAAACATTGTCAAACTTAGTCATAACGTTAACAAATTTTTTTGCTTCTTCAAGTGATGAAATATGAATTACTTTAGTGAACATAACGAAGGACCTCCGAAAGATAAGCCGTAAAAACTGCGGCAGTTTGCTAAAAAACTACTTTAATATATTATCACTTTTAAAAAAAAAGTCAACGGCTTTTCGGTGAAAAAATTGCTGAACTTTGCCGATACCAACTTAGTAAAAAATGTACAACACTAACAGAAAAAGCAAATTATTTACATAACGATCGAAAAATGTGTAACAAATTAACGAAAATTTAGCGAAACTTGGAGGGACGTAAATGAATTTTTCCATTTTTAATTTCGGCTGTAAGGTCAATCAGTACGAATCCCAGATAATGACCGATTTGATGATCGAAAGGGGATATGAGCAAAGCGTCGAAAAAGAAGAAGCTGATATATTGATTATCAATTCGTGTACCGTAACGGCAGTTGCCGACAACAAGGTAATGAAGCTGATAAGACATCTTCGCCGAAAGAACGAAAACGCAGTAATAGTTCTGACAGGGTGTATGCCCCAGGCATATCCGAATCTGAAAGAAGAGTTCGAGCAGGTTGACATCGTTCTTGGAAACGCAATGCGAAAAGAGCTGCCCGACGAAATAGAAAAATTTCTGAACACAAGAGAGCAAATTATAAACGTCCATAAATATACAAAAAACAGTGATTTTGAATCATGCTCCGTATCGAAATTTGAAGAAAGAACACGAGCTTTTATAAAAATAGAGGACGGCTGTAACCGTTACTGCACATACTGTATAATACCCTACGCAAGAGGTCCCGTGCGTTCAAAGCCGATGGAAGTGCTGAAAAAAGAGATAAAAAACCTCGCAGCTCACGGCTACAAAGAAATAGTCCTGGTTGGAATAAACCTGTCCGCCTATGGTCAGGATCTGGGACTTCACCTGTGCGACGCAGCGGAATGCGCCTGTTCGGTTGAGGGGATAGAGCGTGTCAGACTCGGCTCGCTTGAACCCGAGCGAATGGACAAAGAGTCGATCGAGCGGCTGTCGAAGCTTGAAAAATTCTGTCCGCAGTTTCACCTGTCGCTTCAAAGCGGAAGCGATGCAACGCTAAAGAGAATGAACCGCCATTATACATCGGATGAATATTACAGAATTGCAGAGGATCTGAGAGCGGTTTTCGACAACTGTTCTATAACGACGGATATAATGGTAGGTTTTGTGGGAGAAACGGAAGAAGAATTTAACGAGTCATTGAATTTTGCAAAGAAAGTATCCTTTGCAAAAGCGCACGTATTCCCGTATTCGCAGCGAAAGGGAACAATAGCCGCAAAAGCTCCGGATCAGATCGATAATTCGACAAAATCACAGCGAAGCAGAAAGATGATCGAAGTTGTGAACGAAACACGAAAGGAATTTCTGAAAAGTCAGGTCGGACGAGTTGAAAAGGTTCTGTTTGAGCAGACGGACAAAAACGGACTGTGGGAAGGCTACACGAAAAACTACACACCTGTAAAGGTTGCTTCCGAAAAAGAATTAAACGGCGAAATATTGGAAGTGAAAATCACCTCGGCAGCCGACGATTACTGTTTGGGAGAGCTGATTTGGAAATAATTTATAGAATTTCAAAATTATATTAATATATTATTCATAAAAATAGTTTAGAATATTGATTGCGTGATGAAAAGTGCAATCAGAATAAAATAGCTAAACAGATAATAATTAATTCCCTTGCAGTTCGGTTGAAAAAGATCGAATTATTAATCGGTACTTTTGTACATAAGAGAAAGGATTTTTATTTTGAATAAGTTAAAAAAGGCTATGGCAGCTTTTCTTGCATTGTCAAGCGTTGCAGCATACGCAGTTTCGGCGAGTGCGGATGATTTTCGAACAGGAGATATCGACAGAAACGGAAGCATTGATGTTTATGACGCATTGCTTGTGCTTCAGAATTCGGTAAGCTTGGTTGATCTTGACGATGAGCAGCTTGCTTCGGCTGATATTGATTCCGACGGAGAGGTCACGGCGATCGATTCTCTTGAAATTCTGCGCAGCGTTGTCGGACTTTCAAAGTACACGGAAACCATGACTGAGCCGATTCTTCTCGGAAACAGCGGTGTGTTTTTTGTTCCGAATATTGACGATGAAGATGACGAAGACGTCTTCACGGAAACAAAGACTTCCACTCAGGTTTCCGACATGAAAGGCTGGAGCCCACAGGATATAGTTGCCACGGTAGGACCTCTTTTCACTGAGGATCAGAGAAAAACCGGCATATTGGCTTCGGTATCGTGCGCGCAGTTTATAATTGAGTCAGGCTACGGTCAGTCAAGACTTTCCCTTGAGGCAAACAACTGCTTCGGAATAAAGGGATATGTAGGTTCTAACTGGGCAGGCTCGGCTTGGGACGGTGTTTCCGTTTACAACATCGAAACACAGGAGCAGGAACCCGACGGCACGATCTACACGATCACAGACAGCTTCAGAAGTTATGATTCGATGGAAGACAGCATAGAAGACCACTCTTCGTATCTCTGCACGTCTATGAACGGCAGCAAGCTCCGCTATGAGGGTATCGTAGGCTGCGCAGACTACAGAAAAGCCGCACAAATCATTAAAAACGGCGGCTATGCAACAGCAATAAACTACGTTGATGTTATCTGCTCGGTAATCGAAAACTGGGATCTTACCCAATACGATCTCAAAGACGGAGAGCAGACATACACAGCGCCTGCTGCGGAAGAAAAAATGCTTTACAGAGTACGCAAGGATTGGGACGACTGGACATCGCAGATCGGTGCATACTACAATCTTGACAACGCAAGAGCGTGTGCGGCACTTAATCCGGGATACAGCATCTTTGACGAAAACGGCAACGAAGTTTTCTGATAATTATTGTTAATAATTTAAATAAAAAGCACCGCAGGGGATAGCCTTGCGGTGCTTTTGTGTGTGAAATTTGGATAACTTTAAGGAAGCACTTAAAACTGTTTGTTAATGATCATTGCTTCTGCGAAATCGGTACTCCGGTGATCTCAAATATGTTTCTCTCTCCTTTTGCCGAAAGATTCAGCGTGCCGTTATGCATTCTTCCGGTTGCTTGAAAATCTATTCTCTTCATAAGTGTAATAATCTGACCTGTCAGGTGGCAGTAGCCAAATTCGTCAATAGTTCCCTTTATAGGTTCACGGTGGTTAAGTATATTCAACTCTCCGACGATTGTTCCCGTATCAATATTAAAAAATAGGGTTCCGTACTTTATTCCCACGGGTGTTTGCATTAGAATATTATACATATTATCATACATAAATAATTCCTCCTCTGTTTTATTATAATGCGATAACCGAAATTTTAAATGGTCAAAGTTGTTTTGTTGTTGAAATTTTGGTCATACATGAAAAAATGTTGTCCAAACAATAATTATAGGACAAATGTGTAGAATTAGAGGTTGCATTTTATGGATAAATGTGTATAATATTAGTAAGGGAGTGATTAAATATGAAGCACGAAATTACATCAATGAACACGAAAAAAGCTCTGGCAAGATCGCTGAGGAGTGCAATGGAAAAAAAGACTTTTTCCAAAATAACCGTCAGTGAGATAATAAGCGATTGTGGTGTGAACAGAAAAACATTCTATTATCATTTTCAGGATATTTATGCGCTGCTAAAATGGATGCTTGAGCAGGACGCCATTGAGGTTGTCAAAAAATTCGATTTGATAGTTGATTATGAAGAAGCCATAACTTTTGTAATGGATTATGTTGAGAGCAATAATCATATTATCAACTGCGCATATGATTCCATTGGTCACGACCATGTGAAAAGCTTTTTCTACTCTGATTTTATTTCTTTGGCTTCCGATTTGATCACCAATGCAGAGAATAAAATCGGATTAAAGCTTGACGAAGATTACAAAAAATTTTTAAGTAAATTTTACACCGAAGCACTTTCGGGAATGCTTATGGATTGGATCAAAAACAGAGAACAGATCGACCGAAAAAGCATAATTGACTATATATCAAAAACTATCAGGGTTTCTCTTGTTCAGACGATCCGTACATACGGAAGATAAAACGATCCTTAAAAAGCCTCCTTTAAGAAATGTAAAGGTGGCTTTTTGATTTGAAGCGCTATTCCCAGGATTTTTTCAGCAAATCGACGGCAAGCGGTATTTTGTCGGTTTCTATTCCCGAAAAGCACAGATAGAAGTATTTCAATCCGTTTTTTTCCCGGCATTTTCCCAACTTGATTCCATTATTAAAAGCCTTGTTTTTTAGTTCCTCCAATGTATAGGGAGATCTTATTTTTATTCTGACGCAAAGGGCTGTTTCGATAGCCTCTACAATAGCGTCATTTGAGAATTTTTCAATAAGGCAGTCCTGCAGAATATTTGATTTCACAGCGTAGATTTTTCTCAATTTCCTAAGCTGACGTTCGAGCCTGCCCGAGCTGATATATTTTGAAAGTGAAAGCTGTTCGATTTTTGATGATGTCTGATTGTAGTTTTCGGATCGTGTGTGATATATTTCCGAAAGTGATTTTGGAAGAACCATGTAGCTTATTCTTACTGAGGGCAAAAGCAGTTTTGAGAAGCTGCCGATGTAAACAACACGATCGCTGCACATTCCCTGGAGTGCCGGAACAGGCTTTGATTTATATCGAAGCTCGCCGTTAAAATCGTCTTCTATAATTACAGCGTCGTTTTTCTCAGCCCACCTGATGATCTCCATTCGCTTGTTGATCGGAATGGGGGTGGAACCTCTTATGCTTCCCGAGGAGTTTATGAACAGAATACGGCTTTTGATGGAATCATCAAGAATAATACCGTTTTTGTCGGCTTTCAATGGAATAAGACTATATCCGAAATCGGCAAAGATCTGTTCTCCTTGTGGGAAAAAACCTTTTTCAATTGCGGCGGTTTTACCCAAATCACTGCATAGACCAAGCAAAACCGAAAGCAGAGTTTGAGTTCCTGCGCCGATAACAATTCTGTCAACGTCGGCGTTTACTCCACGAACGCTTCTTGAATAGCTGCAAAGATTTTCTCTAAGCTCCCATTCGCCCTGCGGCAGACCATAGGAAGAGATTATATCATGTCTGTCGAGAACTTCCTTAACGCATCGGGTCCAAAACTTTATGTCGCTCGACTGGGTGTCAACGCTCAGGCTGGAGAAGTCATACTCAAAACGCTCAACGGTAGGCTTAATGACTGATGCCGATTGTTTTACCGAAGAAAAAGAATCATTAAAGCTGTTTTCTGCTTCGACAAAAAAACCTCGTTTCGGGCAGTTTTTTATGTAGCCCTCGGCGCAAAGCTGGTCATAGGCGGTTTCTACGGTTGTTCTGCTTACGAAAATGTCCTCGGAAAGAAGTCTTATTGAAGGCAGCTTGTCGCCTTTGCGCAGCTTTTGAGAGTTGATAGCCATGATTATTTTTTTGTAAAGCTGTTCGTACAGCGGTGTGCTGCTGTTTTTATCGAGATCCCAAAAATCGTAAAGCATCAGATCACTCCAATCTCATTAACGGTGATTAAGGATTTTATAATTGATAATTATAAGCATATCACATTTTACGTTTTAATTCAACAAAAAACAAATTATTACATTTTATAACATTTTTTTAATCTTTTCTTAATTTTTGGGTTGATATTTTTATAAAATAATCATATAATTAATATGTTAGGATAAATTTTGAAATTATTACTTAGATTTTTT
>CACYDY010000270.1 GCA_902773245.1 uncultured Ruminococcus sp. | reverse complement strand
TTTGAACGCTTTTTCGATAGTTTCTTCATCATCTTTTGTAGAAACAAAAACACATTCAATACCAAGCTTTTTGAGTGTGAATGCAAAAAGATTGATAGTGCCTCCGTAAACCTCGCTAACGCTGATGAAGCTGTCGCCTGCCTGACAAATATTCAAAATAGACATCAAAGTCGCAGCCTGACCCGATGACGTACACATTGCTGCAACGCCGCCTTCAAGCTCGGCAATTTTTTCTTCAACCGCCATAACTGTCGGATTTGCAAATCGTGAATAGATAAGAGATTTTGTCGGCTCGTCGAACACCGACGCAACCTCCTCGGTTGAGTCATAAACATATGTTGTGCTTTGAACTATGGGAACAACCCTCGGTTCGGAGTTTTTCGGGTGATAACCCGAATGCAGACATTTTGTTTCGTCTTTCATGGTAAAAATCTCCTTGTTTTTATGATTATTACTGCGAAAATGTTCACAGACGGTTATTATGTTGAGGTATTTCGGCGATATTGACAATTCACCGAAAATTTTCCAACTGCACCTGTTATTATAACATAAACACAAGTCTTTTTCAATCCGATTTTATACATTGATAATAATAAAAACAAAAACAGGGAACATCCTTCTGCTCCCCGTTAACATAATGTGATCACATATTTTTAAGAAATTCGACAATTTTTTCAAAATGCATCGAATGTGAAGCCTTTACCAAAACAACATCATCTTTGTGAAGTATTGTGTCTATCTCTTCCAAAGCATTCTCAACGGTATCAAAATGATAAGCTTCGACTCCGTCCGCATTGATATTCTTGGCAAGCTCGCCAACAGTCACAAGAACCTGAACGCCGCTTTTCGCAGCAAACTCTCCAACCTCACGATGAAGCTCGATCTCGTTTTCTCCAAGCTCCTTCATATCTCCCAAAATTGCAGCCTTTCTTCCGCCATTCATATTGCAAAGAGTTTCCAAAGCCGCCTTGACAGATGTCGGATTCGCATTGTAGCAGTCGTCAATAATTCTGATAAGCTGAGTCGAAACAAGATTTGCACGGCTTCCGACAGTCTTGTAGCTTTCGATTCCCTTGACAATATTTTCATCTTTCATGTTGAGAGCCTTTCCGACAGCCGCAGCTCCCAGAGCATTTGCAACCATATAATTTCCCAATGCGGGAACTGTTGCGTCAATTTTTTTGCCGTCAAAACAAAGCTTGCATTTAACGCTGTTTTCGCCGCTGTTCTCAATATCCTCGGCATAGTAGTCATTCCCTCTGCCAATTCCGTAGAACGCTGTAACGTTGTCCAGCGAAGCCAGCTTGTCGTCATCGCCGTTTACAAAAATAAGCGCATCGTCCTCTTTGTAGCTGAACATCTCTGTTTTTGCCTTGAGAACGCCGTCACGGTCTTTAAGATTTTCAAGATGACAGCAGCCGATATTAGTCAGCACACACACAGTCGGCCTTACCATTTTGCTGAGTCTTGTCATTTCACCGAAATCGCTGATTCCCATTTCAACCACGGCAACCTCGGTATCCTCGGGCATCGACAGCAATGTAAGCGGAACTCCAAGCTCGTTGTTGAAATTACCCTGTGTTTTGTGAACGGTAAACTCCGTGCTTAAAACAGACGCTATCATTTCTTTTGTGCTTGTTTTTCCTACGCTGCCGGTTATTCCGACAACCTCGATATTGCAAAACAGGCTTCTGTAAAACTCTGCAATATCCTTTATTGCCTGTTCGCTCGAACGAACAAGAACATACGGTCTGTCGGCTGAAATAACCTGCTCGCTGATAACACAAACAGCGCCCGATTCATAAGCCTTGTTTATATACAAATGACCGTCCGTTCTTTCGCCCTTGATCGCAACAAAAAGCGAACCTTCCTCAACAAGACGGCTGTCAATCACAACACTCTTAACAGCCTGTGTAAGTTTTGATTTATCACCGACAAACTGACCGCCGCAAGCCTCGGCTATATCACCCAATGTTAAAAGCTTCATACTAAGGATTCCTTTAAAAGTATTTTTTTCACTGTCCATAACCTATCGGACACTGCGTCCCCTCCTCGGCATTCTCTCGCCGTGTTTTTTTAGTTGTGGATAGTGGTTTTATATCACTGTCCACAACTTAAGGATTGGTTTCTGTCGTCCCAAGGTTTTTGGTTCTATTTATAGTAAACGACATTAATTTTTGCCCAATCAGAGTGTTTATAAACCCTAACTTCGTTTTTAGGGGACGCTCATCACGTATTTAAGTTGTGGATAGTGGTTTTCATATGTATAAAATTCAAATCTGCACACACTAAAAGTGAGTTCACTCAAAATTCACAATGCCCATGCTTTTGTGAAAAATGTGAAATCATCTGTTTACAGCCGCAAAATCAGTTTTCATATTTCTTGAGAGATACCTTCACGATTTCATCGCATAGCTGTTCATAGCCTATTCCGACTGCCGCAGCCTCCTGTGGAATAAGACTTGCGCTTGTCATGCCGGGAAGAGTGTTTGCTTCAAGAGCATAGGTCTTGCCGTCACTGTCAAGAAGAAAATCTATTCTGCCGTAGGCTTCAAGCTGAAGCGCTTTATAAACCTTTTCGGCTTCGTTCTGCATACGCTTTGTAGTTTCCTCGTCCAAAACAGCCGGGCAGATCTCCTCTGTTTTTCCGCTCTGATATTTGTTGATATAGTCGTAGAAGCCCTCTTTCGGAATTATTTCTATGATCGGCAAAGCCTTGCCGTCAAGAACGCCTATTGAAAATTCTCT
>CACYDY010000269.1 GCA_902773245.1 uncultured Ruminococcus sp. | reverse complement strand
TCCGACGAGGATATTTATTCCGACGAAGATGTATTCCCGAATGATGACGGTGAAACCCAATATTACGATGACTTTGACAATGAAGAAGTATATGATGACGATGAAAACGATGTTGATTATCAGGTCGAATATGAGCTGTACTGACGGTTTTTTCCGTATAGGTATTTAACCCATGCAGTTTTTTGTCTAAATATACCTATTGATTTTGCATTAATCAAAAAATTTATACAAAATTTATATTATATTCATTTGAATTATCTGTTAAAATGTGTTATAATATAGTTAGTTGATTTTGAAAATTAAATTCATTGTTAGGATGTGTAATGATAATGATAAATGGTATTTGTTTAAAAAATGCGATCATCTCCGGTGCGAATAATATCAGCAAAAACAGATCTCATATTGATGATTTGAATATTTTTCCCGTTCCCGACGGCGATACGGGTACGAATATGTCAATGACTATCAATTCGTCTGTTGCTGTCTTGAATGAGCTTGACGGTGATGATGTTTCGACAGTTGCCAAAAAGGCTGCTTCCGCTATGCTCAGAGGAGCAAGAGGCAATTCGGGCGTAATTCTGTCGCTGATTTTCAGAGGCTTTTCCGTCGGACTTAAGGACAAAGAGTTTGCCGATGGTTCCGATCTCGTTGATGCTCTCGGAAAGGGCGTCGAGGCAGCGTACAAAGCCGTAACAAAGCCTACGGAGGGAACTATTCTTACGGTAGCCCGCATGGCATATGAGGCAGGCTGCACCGCTCTTGTAACCGAAAACGATCCTGTTTCGATATGGGAGATCATGGTTTCGGCTGCAAACGAAGCTCTTGCTTTGACTCCCGAGCTTTTGCCCGTTTTGAAGAAGGCAAATGTCGTTGACGCAGGCGGTAAAGGTTTGTGTACTATTTTTGAGGGTATGCTCTCTGTTTTCCGTGATGGTCAGATCGTGGAATTTGTTGAGTCCGAGGAAGAAAAGAAAGATACAAGCGATGACTATTTCCGTTCTGCTGCCGCGCAGTTTGACGGCGATATCACATACACCTATTGTACGGAATTTATTGTAGGCAGAGATCAGGAGATCACCACAGATACGCAGGAGCTTAGAGATTATCTTCAGTCGATAGGCGATTGTGTCGTAGTTGTTGACGATGAGGAGATCATCAAGGTTCATGTACATACCGAAACTCCGGGCAATGCTTTGCAGGCAGGTCTTGGATTCGGTCAGCTTTTGACTGTCAAGGTTGAAAACATGAAGGAACAGCACAGAAAGGCTGCCGAGGAAGAGAAAAAGGCTCTTGAGGAGAATGATGACAACAGCGATGAATTGGTTGCTCAGGATCCTGTCAATGACATCGGTTTTGTAGCAGTTGCTGCCGGCGAAGGCTTGGTTGACTTGTTTAAGGGCTGTGGCTGCAGTCAGGTTGTTAGCGGCGGTCAGTCAATGAATCCAAGCACAGAGGACATTCTTCGTGCCGTTTTCGCTACTCCTGCCAAGAAGGTTGTAGTTCTGCCTAATAATAAAAATATCATTATGGCTGCCGAGCAGGCAATTCCGCTTGTCGGCGACAGAGAGGTCGTTGTTATTCCGACAAAAACCATACCTCAGGGGATTTCTGCTTTGTTGGCATATGATCCCGACGTTGATCCTGCGATCGCTGTCGATATTATGAGAGAGTCTTTCAGGGACGTGCAGACGGGTCTTGTTACATTTGCTGCGAGAGATTCCGAGTTTGGTTCTCACAAAATCAAAGAGAATGATATTATTGCTCTTGAAAACGGCAAGCTCACTATTACCGAAAAGGATATCGTTAAAGCAGCTGTTAAAGTGACTAAAGCGCTTGTTTCAAAGGAGTCCTCTTTCATTACCGTTATCAGCGGTGAGGGGGTAACCGAGGAACAGGCTGATAAGGTTGTCGATACTTTGACTTCAAAATACGGCAAAGATATGGACATCACCTATGTAAATGGCGGACAGCCGGTTTACTATTTTATAATTTCTGTTGAATAAAGGTTGGTTCAATGGCTTCACTTTATGAGATTCCAATAGAAAACATAAACGGCATCGGCACCAAACGTGGTCAGCTTTATCGCAGGCTGGACATCGACACTGTCGGTGCCCTTGTGCGTTTTTATCCGAGAACGTATGAGGATTGGAGCAAAATAACTCTTATTTCACAGACAACGCCGGGCGAAACCTTCTGTATTAAGGCTCGGCTTCACACGCCCGCCGTTGAACGCAGGATCGCTAACGGAAAGCTGCTTGTTACTGCCGAACTTTCCGACGGGTATTCTTTCCTGAAGCTTGCTTTTTTTAACAATAAATATATAAAATCGATGCTCAGAACGACAGAGGAGTATCTGTTTTACGGAAAAGTGACAAGCTCCGGCGGTACGAAAGAGATGATCAATCCTACGTTTGCAAAAGTCGGAGAAGGAAATGCTATTCACCCGATATACAGTCAGGTCGCCGGATTAACTACCAAGCAAATAGAGGTATCGGTTAAGAAAGCTTTGACAATGCTTCCGTCACAGATCAAGGATACTATTCCAAAACATATCAGGGAGAAGTACGATCTTATCGGATTGAAGGACGCTTTAACGAAAATTCATTTTCCCGAAAATGCCGATGATATCTCCCAAGCTCGCAGGCGGCTTATTTTTGAAGAGCTTTTAATTCTGGTTTTGGGACTTAACTCTATGAAAGCGCTGCCCTCAAAAAAATCTTTGGTTGGAATTGAAAAAGATTATACCTCGGAATTTTTAGAGCTGCTGCCCTTTAAGCTTACCAACGCTCAGCTCAAAGCTGTCAAAGACTGTGTAAACGACATGATAGACAACTCAAAAGCTATGAACAGACTCGTTCAGGGTGATGTCGGATCGGGTAAAACAATGGTTGCAGCTGCTGTTTGCTATACTTGTGTGAAGAACGGCTGGCAGGCGGCTGTTATGGCGCCGACTGAGATACTCGCTCAGCAGCACTTTCAAACTTTCGAAGGTTTGTTTCGGGATACCGGTCTGCGTGTTGCTTTGCTGACAGGTTCAATGACTTTGAAACAAAAACGGCTTGTCTTAGCCGATCTTGCTGACGGTAATATTGATATTATTGTCGGCACTCATTCTTTGATTTCCGAAAATGTTGCATTTAACCGATTGGGTGTTGTTGTTACCGACGAACAGCACCGTTTCGGAGTTCGTCAGCGTTCCGATCTGTTGGCTAAAGGTCAGAATCCGCATTTGTTGGTAATGTCAGCGACTCCCATTCCTCGAACGCTTGCTTTGATAATTTATGGTGATCTTGATATCTCTGTTATTGACGAGCTTCCGCCGGGACGCCAATCAGTTGATACTTTTTTGATAGATGATTCCAAAAGAATCAGAGCATATAATTTTTTAATTAAAAATATAGAAAGCGGCAGACAGTGTTATATCGTTTGTCCTGCTGTGGAAAATAACGACACAGGTCTGACTGCTGTTGAAGAGTATGCGCAAGAGATTCAAAGGACTGTGTTCGGCAATTATTCTGTTGCAGTCCTGCATGGAAAAATGAGAGCCGCCGAAAAAGACGATGTTATGAACAGGTTTGTTTCGGGTGAGATAGATATTCTTGTTTCAACTACCGTTATCGAGGTTGGTGTAAATGTTCCGAATTCTACAATTATGATGATTGAAAATGCGGAACGTTTCGGATTGTCGCAGCTTCATCAGCTTCGCGGCAGAGTCGGAAGAGGTTCGGACAAATCTTATTGTATACTTGTTTCCAATGCAAAAGGTGAAGAAGCAAGAAGGCGGCTGAAAGCGCTGTGTTGCACAAACGACGGTTTCAAAATTGCAGATGAGGACTTGAAAATGCGCGGTCCCGGAGATTTCTTCGGATCACGTCAGCACGGACTTCCCGAATTGAAAATTGCTGATCTGGCTGAAAATGTTAATATTTTACACGATGCGCAAAGCGCCGCAAAGGAACTAAAAAATGATTATTTTGATTACGAAAACAAAGACCTCGGCGGTTTGAGGGCAGAGGTTAGAATGCTGTTTAATAATGTCGGTCAGCAGCTTAATTGACTTGCTAAAAAATATAGAAAAGAGGAGAATTTATGGTGTTAAAACGTGCTGCAGCTGTCATGATCTCTGTTATGTTAGTCATTAGCAGTTTTATTTTGCCGGCCGGGGCTACAACGTTTAGTTCTGATGTTAAAACTGTCAGTAAAGCAATATATTTGTTGAATCTTGATACTGATATTACGGTTTATGAAAAAAATTCCACACAGAGAATGTACCCTGCGTCTACTACTAAGATAATGACATATATTGTTACCGTTGAACACGTTCAAGATCTGAAGGGTACAAAAGTTACTGTTGACAAAGATATACTCGACCAGCTGCAAGGCACAGGCAGTTCGCTGTCGGGGCTTGAATATTTTGTGGGTAAATCTCTTTCGATATATGATCTTCTTAATTGTTTAATGATCAAGTCGGGTAATGACGCAGCATTGCTGTTGGCAAATTATATCGGAGATGGTTCGGTTCAAAGCTTTGTGGATATGATGAATCAAAAGGCGAGAGATCTTAATTGCAATAACACTCATTTTATGAATCCACACGGACTTCATGATGAAAACCACTACACCACGGCTGAGGATCTGGCTATAATCACACAATATGCGATGACGCTTCCTGAATTTAATGAGATAACATCAACGGTTTCAACGTATCTTTCCGCCGACACCGAAAAAGAATATCCTCTGATAACTACAAATTATCTGATTGACGAAAAACGAGGCGGAGATTATTACTACGAATACGCAAAGGGTATAAAGACCGGTACGACCGACGAAGCCGGTTATTGCTTGGTGTCATCTGCTTCGAACGGCGGTTATACATACCTTTGTATCGCATTGGGCGCTCCCAGTGTCAACGACGATCTGACACCCGTTGACGATAACGGCGCTATGCTGGATTCTGCTGCGATGTTTAAATGGGCGTTCGATAATCTTGCATTAAAAAGTGTTGTGGATGAACAAACACCGGTATGTGAAGTTCCGATCGAGCTTGCTTGGAATCAAGATACCGTTCAATTAGTTCCACAGGGACAGTATTCTACGATCCTGCCCAACGATATTGAAAGATCGAGCATTGACATTGTGACGGAGATCCCCGATAAAATCATCGCTCCGGTGATCGAGGGCAGTGTGATCGGCACCGCAACCATAAAATATGCCAATCAGGATCTTACCACGGTCAATCTTATTGCAGCCGAAACGGTGGAGAGAAGTAAAATTCTGTTTTTCCTTGATTCCGCCAAAAAAATTCTAAAATCACAGTGGATGATCTTGTCTATAGTAATAGTAATAGTCCTTATCGTCTTGTATGTAATAATAACTATGATTTACAACCATAAGAAGAATAAGAATAAAAAGATGAAGAGCAAGAAACGCTCGGTTGGTAAAAAATAAGCAATAATCAGTGGTTCCTTAAAGAACTTCCCGAAGAAAACCGATATGTTTACGGGAAGTTCTTTGCTTTTAAAATCAAAATGTCAAAAATTAAAAAGCTGCTGTTTGAGATATAACAGCAGCTTTTTTATTAATGTTTTCTGGGGCGTGGCTTTCTTGCGCCGCAAGCGCAAATGCCAACATATTCCTGATTAACTTTTCCGCATTGTGGGCATGACCACTCGTCATATTCGGAAGCATCTACAAACTTTCTTTGTGCTTTTGTACCGTTTTTAACGATCTCGGAATTTCCTTCGGCTTTGCTGCCGTTCCTGCTCAAAAATGTTTCGGAGAAGCTTTTCTTTCCACGTTTGGTCATTCTTGTGTTCGGGGGTATAGTAGTTTTTGGAGCTTTATTACGTTTTGTCTGATCTTTCTTAGAAGGAGTGGTTTGTTTATTCTGCTGAGATTTTTCTTGCTGAGGATTCTGCCCAATCTGCTGCTGCATTTGTTGGGGCTGAGGTTTCTGCTGAACCTGCTGCTGCATTTGTTGGGGCTGAGG